>NZ_JAGGIJ010000003.1:0-227399 GCF_024103505.1 Snodgrassella sp. | reverse complement strand
AATACTGAGAGGCCTCATGAAGCACTAAATAATATGACGCCGATTGAGTATAAAACACTAAAACAAGCAGCATGATTTTCTACATCAGTTTTGTACTAAGTTTGGGATATTTACATTGCTTCAATAAGCTATATAAATATTGTACTCAGTTTGAGTATTTGGTTATCTTATTGAATAGATGTACTTTGAGAAATTTTACGTTTAGATGTGAAAAATAATAGTTATTTAGGAATAATTATGATTAATATTTAAAGTGTTATTCATAACAAAATTTAAAATATGAAAGAAAGCATTGTTCTGTTGTTCAAATATTTGAATGGTTTACGTTCTATTAAATTTTTAGAAAAATAAAAAGATCTCGGAAATCATAGAAGTTCATCCTGTTTTCTAATTTTATGGTTAATAATTAGAAAGCCAATTTTGTAATTTGGTAAGAATGTAATCATTTGGTAAACGTTCTTGTTCTAAGCGATTATCATCATACTTTCCAGATTGTAGTATGGTAAACACTTTTTTTTCTGCTGGATTTAGATGGGCTGGGAGATCATGATAAGATTCTAATTCTTTTGTCATGGATTTGTGGTATTTATATAACGTTTCTTCATCCATCATCAATGTATGAATATGGGGGCAATGCATTTTAGCCTGGCTCAATATTTTTAACCCCCAGCTATCAATATCTCCCCAGTATCCTACTTTTTTTTGTTTTAACCATGGTGCAGAAAGCCAGCTGACATTGTTGCCTCCACCAAAAACAGCAATGCTATCTGGTAGTTGGGGTAGTGCTAAACCTGACTGAATATTTTCGACTACTAAAATGTTATTAGCAGGTAGTTCATATTTCATCAGTGTATGTTGATCCATTTGTAAGATGGGTAGTTCAGCTAAAGCACTTTGTGCTTTTTTGCATAATGGTTTGACCATTAACCAGCCTTTAGTGCTTTCTAGACATCCCAGCCAGTTAAGCAAGCCACCTGCTTTTGTAATTGCGCCATTATGCAGAACATCAAGTAAAGCGCTGATTAATACTTTATTATTTTCCAGAAATTTGGTGTCAATACCTTGCAAAGGTAATGTACGTAGATATGAACCAGTACCCATGAATGGATATAGCTGTTTCAATATGCTAATAATGCTAGTCGATTGTTGGACAGTTAGTTGTTGAATAGTAGATAAATGATTAATTAAAACTGGGTAAAAGCGTTTCTCAAATATCATTAATGGTTGTATTGTTTTCTCCCATTTGTGGACTTCTTGTTGTACCTCTGGACCTAAAAATTCAAATAGTTCGGTTCGATTTTTAAGTATTAGCTTGGTAGGTATGCGTTGTTGACCGACCTTATTTAATGTTTTTTCTTGCCAGTTTATCCATTCTTGTTGTGGGTATTTGTCCCATTGATTAATGAAATTTTTAAAATGCATCATGTTATCAAGTACCTGATTACCTGATGGTGGCAGCAAGGAAATTTCAATTGGAAACTGACGCTGATTCAGTAAGCGCTCTTTGAGATGCTTTGGGTGATCCCATTCTCGTTTTTTGATTTGTGTGTAAACTTCCGCTGGAAGTTTACCCCATTTGGGGCTTAATTCTGTCATATTCTGATTGTCACTAGGTATGTTCAGATGCGGTTAATATTGCTGTAATTCACTTTAAAATTTATAGTGTAATGGATTATATTCATACCTGCGGTGTTTTGTTTGTTAGTTTTTGCATGAATTCGGTTTTTATGTTGTGCATTCGGGCAAGCCATAAAAAATATGAAGTTAAGTATATTTTATTGGGGTAAGTTCAATTCCTAATGATTGGGCCTGTTTGATAATTTCAGGATTGTTTATTTGTGCTAGTTGTGTATCTATCTCTTCCCAAGTTACTTCGCATAAATGACTTTCATGAGTTTGCTGGTTACGCTCGGCAATGAGCAGGGAGCGTGCTGTTTCGCGTGCTAGGTTAAGGTTTTTATAAGGCGTAATCAAGTTGATATGGATATGCAATGCTTTAAAAACATTTAATACTCGACGGCTGACTGTTTCTGCGGTATTGGAAAATGCTTCGTCTAAAAATACTGTGCAGTAAACAGGTTTGTCATGCCCATCTGGTGTTAGTGCATAGGCCAGACTGGCTGCGACAATGGTGCCGGCAAACGATTCTTTTTCTCCACCCGATTTACCGCTAGATGATTCCAGTACATCTATGACGGCTGCGGTTTCATTATCCAGTTCCTCTGCAAAAAAAGACATCTGATAACGTGGATCAAGTAAGCGTAGGCTTTCTAGTGTGTTTGCTGAGGTTGTGTTGCAGGCTTTATCCAGCTTTGTGACTATTTCTTTTAATGTTTCAAATCGACGCTCATGATCATCACTGGTAAATAAGTTAAAAGCAATTCTGAGTAGGTTCGAAAATTCTGCTACATTGGGATATAGTTCGTTTTTGGTATTTAATTTAAGGTAAGTATTCTTTCTGAATTCGGTACGTTTTAATACGGTATTAATAACCTGAATACGTTCTTTTATTTCATTTTTTTCTGCATCTAATTGTTGCTGGATTCTAGCCAGTGATTCTGTTGCATGTTTATTTAAACGTTCTTTAAAACGTTCCTGTAATTGTGGCAGTCCTTCCTGCTCCAGTTTGATTAGGTGAGTTATATAATCTTCAATGCTTGTAATACTTGTAGCCCAATCGTTGGCGATTATAGACCAGCGAGACTTAAAATATGACATGACACGAATCAGGTTGTCGCGCGTTTTTTCATTTTCTTGGTTTTTTTCCTTCAATGAATCTTCAATCTGTTTTAGGTAAAAACTTTGTTTTTTGATTAGTGATGGTAATATGTCATCATTATATTGACCAATACGATGATTTAATAGTTGTCTTACTGTGTGTTCAATTCCTTGATCTGCATCATCCTGTGCGCGCTGAAGTTCTCTTTTTGTGTTTTCCAGCTCGTTATTTCTACTCCCTTGTTCCTGCTTGAGTTGTAATTCTTGTTCGTGTAATTGTTGTAAGTCTGCTTTGGCCGTTTCCCAGCGTAATTGTGCTTGGTTTAAATCGTTGCCGTTTTGTAATAGTTCAGCTAATTCTTTTTCTATTCTACTGAGTTTAGCTTGCTGCCTTGGTAGATCAATCTCTTCCCAGCAATAATTTTGTAATTTTTGCCATAGCTGTTTCTGCTCTTCGATTTTGTCCAAATCTTTACGCTTTTGCTGAACGATTTGAGCCTGCGCTTCTATCTTTTGTGTCAGTGAGGTTAACTCCTGTTCTAATATCGCTAATCGTGCTTTGTTGGAAAAGCCTAGTTGCCAAACTGTTTGATCATTTATTTTATTCTGATCCTTCTTTTCAAAACGACCCTGTTCCAGATGGGTTAAACCTGCCTGTGTGATGGAAAAAGGCGTTTTATCCAGCTCTTCGGTTGAATCCACACAAGTTAAATCGAAACGCTGCAAATGCTTTTTTAACCAGTCCCGATAAGGATGATTGCGCCAGATTAGTTTGTTTAAATAGCCTTCCGGTTTAAATTCGGCTTTTATTTTTTGGTGTTGAAATAATTCTGGTACGACTTGTACTCTGACATGCAAGCCAGTGTGACGGGTGTTTAACCAGCGTGTTACTTGTGAGAAAACGTCATAAGGAACAATCATGGTAGTTCTGAGCCCGCCTAATGCTCTTTCAATGGCTCCTTGCCAGTCACTTTCACTTTCTTTAACGTTAATTAATTCGCCAATAAAGCGACATTGTTCGATTGTTAGGTTTAGTGATGCAACCATTTCATCGCGAAGTTGTTGAAATTTGAGTGCAATATTGGAATCTGGTCTTGCCTTAATTCCGGTAATTTGTTCTTGGGTTTGGTTGAGTTGTGCTTGTAAGTTGCTTAATTCGCCACTGACGTGACCAAATCTATCTTGGGCATTTTGGGTATCCTGCTTTAGGTTTTGCAGTTTTTCTGTTGCTAGTTGTTGGTTGTTTTCAAATTGTATTCGAACCAGTTCTGGATTTAACCCTAATGTTTGGGTTTCTTTCTGATATTTTGATGCCTGTAGATTTACGCGTTCTAATTCAAGTTGTACATGTTTACGCTGTTTTTTTAGTGGTTCAATGCTTTCGCCACCGGCGAGAAGATAAGCTGCATGGTAATTTTCAACCTGGCTTTCTAACTCTTGCTCATTTTGATTTAGTTCGTCGAGCTTGTGTTGTAAGTGATCAATTTGTTTTTGAAGCTGCTGAAGCTTGGTGGTATAGAGTTGACATTTTAGTTCGCCAAAATAGGCTGTTAATCCGTTTTTTTCCTGTTCAAGGTTATTTGAGATTTCTAGACAATTATTATATTTCTGATTGAGTTCAGGTAATTTAATTAAATGTCGCTGCTGTTCTTTTGCGTCAAGCAGTTGTGCATGTGTGGTTTCTAAGTCTGCAAATTCTTTTACAACTTTACGAGCTTCTTCTTTGATTTCACTTGGTTCAAGTACGAGCTCACGAATTAGGGCTGTTAAGTCGTCGATTTTTTTTAAACCTAGGGCTCGGGATAATAGAGCAGGGGTGTTTTTGTTATCCATGTGCAGCAATTTGCGGTAGAGTGCCTGATAGTCAGAAAAATTGTCGTTTGAATAAGCAATTGTTGCATCATTATTTAATCTCTGTTTCAGTAGGCGTCGTTCACCATCTCTAAAGTATTCCAGTAATTCTTTAAGCTGAAGGTTACGATTGGCAATGACGTAGTGACGATTGATATCTGCTGAAGAGGTTGCAGAAGGTGTTGCCCAAAATAATACGGCCAGTGTGATGTAATTACCCTCATCAGCTAGATAACAGGCACGTAATCCTGTGATAACTGATTGGTTGCGTTTGCTTTTTACTTTGGTTCTGTTGCCGTCATGTGCGGAGCCGAAGTTGCCGCGCATATATGAAAGCAGGGTTCTGTCGCTGCGATCACCTTGTGCTGCGGCAACGTTAAAACTGGCGCGTCCTGCTGGCAGTAGTAATGCCATCAATCCATCAATAAATGTAGTTTTACCTGAGCCGTTATCGCCAGTTATTAGTGTACCAACTGGATCGATTTTGGCTGTATGCAAACCATGGAATGATCCCCAGTTATACACAGATAGTTCATGTAAGCGGATTTGACCAACTTTGAATAGCTCATTATCTATCATGGGTTTATTCATTTGATTCTTCTTTCTCTGCTTCTACTGTATCGGACTGTACTTTTTCGCTTAATTTTCTGTACTCTGTAAGCATGTTTTCTAGAAAACTGGCGTTAACAATATAGCGGATAATGGGCGTGATTTCATAACGATCCTCGCTGCCTCGTACGTTTGCCAGTATATGACGCTCTTTCATACGGTTTAGGGCAGCGTTAAGAGTCTTTTTTTCAAGTGTCGAGTGATTAGTTAGTGGTGAGAAGGGGGTTAAAAGTTCTTCAATATGCTCAAAGCTGATAATTATTTTGCTTTCTCCTACTGTTTCTCGTTCCTGAAAGTACTTACGCAGGATAATTAATATTAATGTGTCATGAACTGTCAGTTGCCGCTTATTGATTAATAGCGGTATTTCATCATTTTCTTCTGTGGCCTCTTTTATTTGGGTGATGTAAGCTACTCCATAGTGCTGATCCAATATTAATTTTAGATATATATTGGCTAAATAAGTTTCTATTTGAGCTTTGTAATGACAAATACTGGTAAATATATTGTTTTTTTGCGCAGCTAAAATCACACCATGTTTGAGTAAGGCTACTAAAGCATGTCTGGCTTCTGTTGGTAGGAAGCTAGACTCTGGTTGTGCGATATTGTCCGGCTGCAATATTGGCGACTGTGCGTATTCTGCGTCATTATTAATAATTTCATTGTCTGGTTGATTAACAGAATCGACGGGGATCATTTCTGCACAAAGCTGATCAAAAAATTCGCCAGCTGATAATTTTTTGTCATTTTCTTCTTGGTTCATAGTGAAAGCTCTTCCAGATTAGCAGGAAAAAGTGAGGCACTGAGTAGATATTTGGGGAGAGTGGCTTTTATCTGAACTCCCTGTTTATCCTGAATGATAATAGATTCTTTAGTGTTTAGTTCGGTTGCCTGAATATGCTGGGCAATCCTTAAATAGGCCACTAGTTCTTCCAGTCCAAAGTTAATTGCTTTTTTCTCAACCAGACCGGCGATAGTTAATGGTCCAAATGTACAAAGGTTGTGATAAATGGTGGTAGCTAATTCTTTAATCTGTACTGTATCTAGTAAGGTTATGACTGCTTCACTTGGGGCGGTTGAGTTGGTATGTTCTGTGATGTCTGCGATTTGTATTGCTGCTATGGGTTCTTTTAAAGATATTGAGTCGGGAGAGTTAATTTCTATGTTGCCGGTAGGTAATGTTAGGCTGGTAGTTTGTTTAAAGTTAACTTTATTTCTGGTGAAATTGACTGCTAGTTGTTCTAATTGTGTGATTAGTCGATCAACAGTACGTTTTTCCTGTGCTGCGCCACTTTCGATATAGGTTTTCAGGCTTTCTTCTGTTCGCCGACGGATTTGAAATATATGTTCACTTTCCTGATTGAGTTCCTGTAATAAACGTTTGAGAAATTTACGTTGTGGTGGTTGCAGGTGACTGGCTGAGGTCTGGCTGAGAATAATATCCAGTTGTTCTTTAAATTCGGTTGAACGGTTTGGATCACAAAGTAGTTGAAAGAATCCTTCAAATGCGCTGCCAGCATCGCTTTGGGCAAGTAGGGCTTCCTGATCCATAATGGCTTGCAATACTGCTCCACGATTATTATCTTTTTCTATCATTTTGACGCGGATATTTTGATCTAGACGACGAATTTCCTCTTCAACATAGCGAAAATCGTTGGTTAATACGGAAGCAAGTTGGTAGATTTCGCGTAATCTTTCTCGTTGTTGCTGGTCAGATAGTATTTTAATGCCTTTGGTTTGTATGGTTTCAATTTCTTTTTCCAGCTCAGCTTTGCGCTGGTTGAGCAGGGCAATTCTTTCTTCTGGATTTTCGTTTAATGCGATAACTAGTTCCCGAACGGCCTCTTGTACAATCCGTAGATGTGAAGCGCTGGTATTGATGCTACGTTCGTCGAATCCCTGACAGAAACGCAATGCAATTTCGCATGCATCCGTTTTAGTTAGTTTATTGTCCATCTCACGCAACCACCCATCTTTGATCCATTGATTAATATAGGTGGATGCTGGTGTATCTGCTTCCCACAGGTTGTTTTCCAATTCTGCTTCTAGTAACACGCGAGCCTGACTATAGGGTACTTCATTTTGTCCAGTGGAAAATAATTGCTCAATAAAGGCAAGAATGAGTGGTGCAGTAGTTGCTCTAAGTAATTTCCAGACCTTACTTTCCGTATAGTATCGATTATATTTTGCTAATGAGTGTGAAAAGTTCATTATTTAGCTATTTTTGTATGCTAATGGAAAGCCAATATTAACCTATTTTAAATTTAAATCGTAATTTCGATATGTTTATAATAAATTATATGGTTTTTTATTCTCTTTTTTACAACTTATTATGTGGTTAATTATTAATTTTGGTATGGTTTAAAGGTAATTATTTCTGGCCAATTAATCTGTTACCTCTAGTAAATTATGCCACTGGGTGGTATAGCACGGGCTGAGTTGGGCGCGGGTCATGTGCCAGTGGCTGGATTGCAGTTCGCTGCCTAGCTGGATGCTGTTGCGGCCGTAACGGCTGGTGATGCTATCCCATGCGCTCATGAGTTTGGTGCTGTGGTTGTGTTGGTTGGGATAAAGTAAGTCCTGTTGCTGGAATGTCTGTGCTGGTTCAATGCCACTTAGTTCGATGCCGCATTTTTTATATTTGTAGCCGGGGCGGTAGATGTTGCGCAGCAGATTCTGGGCGATATGGTTTAGGGTGAGGGTGTCGGCACTGGGCTGTGGCAGTTTGATAGACTGGTAGCCGTTGTATTGAGATTGGTCGTGGCGAAAGCGGTTGGTGTAGATAAAAACGCTGATGATGTGGGCGTGGCTGTTTTGTTGACGCAGTTTGGCCGCACCAGCACTGATGTGGTGGCTGATGGCTGCTTGCAGTCCGTTGAGGCTGGTAATTATGTTGCCAAAGCTGCGGCTGCGAACGATGTGTTGGCGACTGGCTTCGTTGATGATGAGTTCGCTACAGGGTAAACCCTGCATTTCGCGCTGGGTACGCTCGAGTACGACGCCGAATTGTTTTCTAAGGGTGGGGGTATGGGCGTTGATGAAGTCGAGGGCGGTATGGATGCCTTGAGCTGCGAGTTTCTGGCCGATTCTGCGGCCGATTCCCCAGATTTCGCTAACAGGGGTGCTGGCAAGGGCGCGTTGCTGGATGTTGGGATTCCAGTCTGTCCAGACGATGACGCCGTTGAAATGGTTGCGGTAGCGTTTGGCCAGATGGTTGCAGAATTTGGCCAGAGTGCGGGTGGGTGCGATGCCGACGCAGGTGGGTATACCTACCCATTGCTGGATGCGGTTGCGGATGTTGTGGCCGAGCTGGTGCAGGTTATTCAGGTTGTGCAGGTCGGCAAAGCATTCGTCGATGGAGTAGATTTCAATCGCTGGCACGAGGGAGGCGATGGTGTTCATCATGCGCCGTGACAGGTCGGCATATAGTTCGTAATTGGAGGAAAAAACGGTGAGTTTTCTCTGCTGAATGAGGTGCTGAATCTGGAAATAGGGGACGCCCATTTTGATGCCGATGTCTTTGGCTTCGCTAGAACGGGAGATGACGCAGCCATCATTGTTACTCAGGACGATGATGGGCTGTTGTTTGAGTTCAGGGCGATAAACTCTTTCGCAGGAGCAATAGAAGTTATTGCCGTCAATCAGGGCAAACATGAGTGGGATTCAGGGCTTGCAGGCGGTGTTTGTGCTGCTGGATGATTTGATAAATGTCTCGATCGAGCTGGCCTTGTGGCTGGCTGAGGATGGTGTGCAGTTGGTCGTTGTTGCTGGCGCTACCCAGATAAATCCATTGATGGAAGATATGGTATTTTTGTTGTTCTTTGATATAGGCATAGCTGGTAAATGGCCAATCGGCCAGTTTGATTTTTTGTAAGGCCAGTGCCAGTTTGAGGTTATGGGTGGTGGCAGTAATTTTGTTGATGCAAGCGCCGCTGCATTGGTGTAGTTGGTGGCGGAAGCAGGGGCGGTTGCTGCTGCCTTTTTCGATACCAAGGGTTTGCAGACACAGGTCGGTGTTGCTGATGGTATTTTTGATGGCTTTCTGTGCATCGCTTTTGCTGTGAAACAGGCCGTAGTAGCGCTGTTGCTGGTTGAACTGGACGTGATGCATGGGCACGATGTTCAAGGTGTCGTAGCCGTGTGTGTTGGTACTGAGCTGGAAGCTGAACAGGTCTTTCTGACGGCGCAGGCGACGGTTGAGGATAGGCTGGCGCTGTTTGATTTGTGCAGATTCGGTGAGCAGGGCATCCAGTTCGCCACTGCAAGGGATTACGTCTATTTTTTTGGCCTGCTGTGACAGGCTCATTTCTTTGTTGTTGTGTACATCCTGACCGAAATGGCTCAGCAGGCGGGTTTTAACTTGTTTGCTTTTGCCGATATATAAGGGGAGGTCGTTATCGCCGTATATGAGGTACACGCCGTAATCGTCACTGATGTTTTTCAGGATATCGTTGTTAAGGTGGGCGGGCAGGCTGGGGCGTTGCATGATGGTTTTGCAAGCCTGATGCAGTATGTCGGCTGGAAAGTTGTGTTTGAGCTGCTGCCAGAAGTCGTAGATGGCGCGTGCATCGGCAAAGGCACGGTGGCGGTTGTGCATGTCGATGTTGTGACGGGCAATGATTTTGTCCAGCCCATGATGTTTGTGTTCAGGGTAAAGCTGACGTGACAGTTTGACGGTACATAGTTGTTGTGGGTTGAAGGTTCTGCCCAGACGTTTGAAGGCGGCTTTGATGAAGCCGTAATCAAAACGTACGTTGTGGGCGGCGAAGATACGCCCTTTGAAAATGGCACTGAGCTGATCGGCAATTTCGTCGTTGAAATGTGGTGCCTGTTCTACCATTTGGTTGCTGATGCCGGTAAGAGTCTGAATGAAAGGTGGAATGCTGGTGTTGGGATTTAGCAGGGTGTGGAAAACCTGTGGCTGTTGCTGACCAGCTTCAGTGTAGACGACGGCGATTTCGGTAATGCGATCGCTGGTAGTACGGCCACCGGTAGTTTCGATATCGACAAAGGCAAGTTGTTGATCTGATAACATGATTTATGGGTTAACGGGTGTGTTTGATAATGTAGGTGACTACGCCGACGATGGTGAGGGTATCGCCTTCTCTAAAGCTGAAGTTGGGATAGGACTGGCTGCTGTTTTCGGAATGCAGTTCGATGTGGTTGTTACTTAGTTTGTGCAGGCGTTTGATGGTGAATTCGTTACCCAAGTCGGCCATGACGATGTCGCGGTGTCTGGGGGTGAGGGAACGATCGATGATGAGCAGGTCGTTGCGGCTGATGCCGGCATCGTGCATGGAGTCTCCGCCACAGCGTACGGCAATGGTGGCAGCCTGGTTTTTTATTAGGTATTGGTTGAAATCCAGATAATCGCTGATATAAGGTTCTGCCGGGCTGGGAAAGCCGGCAGGAATGGTTTCTGTGGCTAATGGGATGTTTAATTGGCTGAGGTTGTCAGCTATTTTCCAGCAATTGGCAGGCAGATGTTGTGCTGGGCGCAGCGGGGTATCAGCCAGTTGGTTTATCAGGTGTTCTACTGTGGGTATCAGGCTTACAGGTATGCGTTTGACTATTTTGGGCCCGGCAATTTTGGCTTTACGTCCAGCTCCGGCTCTGGTGCCTCCATGTCCATTGGATTTTGTTGCGGTATCAACCATTAAGATGCTCATCTTGATTAAGTTATTTAATCAAGAATGGTAGGGTTTTGATTTTTGTACGTCAATTATGCTTGCTGTAGATGGCCGGTAATGTTTTGTTTTTTTATGCTTTATGCTGTTGAATATTACTTGTGTTGATGCAAGTTAACTGATTTTGTAATTGATTGATTATTTTAAATAGTTGTTGTTGATTGCTATTGGATGGGTTGTATATGTTATGGATTTATTATGATTTAATGTTGATAAGTTAATATTCTAGATATTTGATTTATTGGTTTTGTAAGTGGGTGGAGGCAGGTTGTGCTGAATGGTGATGTGAGATTGGTGTGCTGCTGCCCGAAGCTGTTTCATTTGCTATTTGGTCGAGAGTAATGGTGGCTTCCAGATGGGCATTTTGTACATCTGAAGCGGTGATAGCCGCAGTTTCGCTGGCGCTGCGATGGTTTTCGTGGTGTGAACAGGCAGCTATGCAGGTAATGGTGACAATGAGCAGTAATGAAGAGCGTTTCATGATTCTATACTGGTACGGAACTGATTGATTGTGATTGGTTAAGTGGTGTACAGCCATATTGGCTGAGTAACTGGGTGGTTTCATATACAGGCAAACCCATGATGCCGGTAAAGCTGCCACTGATGTATTCGACTAACATGCCACCTAACCCTTGAATACCATAGGCTCCTGCTTTATCCAGTGGTTCGCCGGTAGCAATGTAGGCAGTAATCTGCTCGTCCTGTAAGGGGGCGAAGTGGACGGTGCTGGTTTGCAGAATGTCGCTGGTGTGGTTGTGCCAGTAAATACAAACTGCGGTGTGAACTTGATGTTGACGTCCTGAAAGTAGTTTGAGTATGCGGAATGCATCGTCGGGGCTGGCTGGTTTGCCCAGAATCAGGTTATTTAAGCTGACGGTGGTATCGGCGCTGATAAGGGGAAATTCGGGTGGCTGTTGTTGGTTTTGTTGCCATGTGGTAAGCGCAGCACTATTTTTCATGCGTGCCATGCGCTGGACGTAATCTGTTGCGTTTTCGCTCGGATAAGGCGTTTCATCAATTTCTGCCGGTAGGCGCAGGACATGGTAGCCAAGGTTAGTGAGGATTTCATGCCGGCGCGGGCTGCCTGAAGCCAGATAGATGGTTGGCGGGTTCATTGTTTTGTGTGGTGCAGGTGGTTATGTATTGTATAGGTTTGCTGTGGTTATTTTAACATTACTTTAAGCTGAATTGTTTTCTATTCATGTTGGGGACGGTAGGTGTTTTGTTAGTTGTCCGTTTAACGGTTTACGTCGACGATAAATCGCCCTTTGGTTGTACCATTAATGATGTCTTGTGCAATTTTGGGGCATTCATTCAGGGAAATGATTTGTCCGATGTGTTGCAATTGTTTGGTATTCAGATTTTTGGCTAGAAAATCCCATGCGGCAATGCGTTTTGGATAGGGTGCCATAACGCTGTCGATACCAGCCAGTGTAATGCCTCTGAGGATAAAGGGGGCAACTGTTGCTGGAAAATCCATGCTCTGTGCCAAGCCGCAGGCAGTGACGATGCCTCCATATTGGATTTGGGCACAGATATTGGCTAAGCTGTGTGAACCCAATACGTCTATGGCTGCTGCCCATTGTTCTTTTTGTAATGGTTTGCCAGCGCAGGCTAAGGTTTTGCTGTCGATGAAATGTTGCACGCCTAGTTGTTGTAGGTAATCTGTGTTGTTGATTTTGCTGGTGGCAGCAGTGATGGTGTAGCCCAGTTGGGTGAGCAACATGATGGCGACTGAACCCACGCCGCCGGTTGCGCCGGTGATCAGGATGTTGCCTTGTTCCGGGGTGATGCCATGTTCGATTATGCGTTGGACGCACAAGGCGGCTGTATAGCCGGCAGTGCCGATAATCATGGCCTGTTGGGCACTGATATTTGTGGGCAGAGGTATCAGCCAGTCTGATTTGAGATAAGCATACTGGCTCAGACAGCCCCAATGGGTTTCACCACAGCCCCAGCCATTTAAGATGACGCTGTCTCCTGACTGATATTGTTTGCTGTTGCTGTGAATAATGGTTCCAACGCCGTCTATGCCGGGTATCATCGGCCACTGTCGCACTACTGGGCCAGTATTGGTGATGGCCAGTGCATCTTTATAGTTTAAACTGGAATACTGTATTTGAAGCAGGGTATCGCCTGTTTGCTGCAATAACGCTTCTTCGGTGATGTTCTGGATGTGACAGGAAAACGCGGTCTGATTTTTTTCTAACAGTATGGCTTTAGCTAACATGGTTGTATTCCTGTTGTTGATAATTAGACGGCTGGTCTAGTTTTTACTATAGACTGTTTGTCTAGTTGAAATCAATTTTGAAGAAGATTAATCGGCTTTCAGGATGAGCTTAGCTAAATTTCAGGAAAAATAAAAGTTTAGTTTTCTATTTCTCTTTAGGCTGTAGCAGGATTTGTTTAATTGAGTCTTATTAAGCTGAAGAATTGCTCGTAAATGTATCAAGTGGTGTTGTATTTTTAAGCAGTTTGGCGCCGCTTACGGCCGTTACCTGCCAAGCTAGATGAAGCAAGCAAGTTTGGTACTGTTTGATTGTGGGCTTATTTTGTGCGGTTGTTGTGTCTCTTGCGGGATAATGGCGTGTACTGGATGGTTCTGTCATTGCGGTAAGATTTTTGTTTGCTGTAAAGATAAGAGGGATGGTTGATTCTGTTTTACTTTCCCTGTTTGCTGACGGCAATACGACACAGCCAGTCCAGCCAGCTAATGGGTAAGAGCTTTTTTAAATACCAGAATAGATGTGCCGGTACGGTAACCGGATAGCGTGCTTTGGGTTTGCGGGCATTCAGGGCACGCACGCAGACGCTGGCGCATTGTTCGGCAGTTAATGTAAATGGTGCTACAGCACCAGCAGTTTGCAGGCGGTTGAGCTGCGCCTGATAGGCAGCACGATGTACGCTGTTTTCAACATCTATATACTGTTTGAATTTGACAAGGGCATTGGGACGGAAGCGGGTGGCAATTGGCCCCGGTTCGAGTAGGCTGATATGGATACCGCTGGCATGAGTTTCCTGCCGCAGGGTGTCGCATAATCCTTCCAGTGCGAATTTGCTGCTGATGTAGGCACTGCGCCATGGCATGGCTGCATAACCCAGTATGCTGGAGTTAACCAAAATGCGGCCATGTTGCTGGCGGCGAAAGATTTTGATGGCGACATTGATGCATTGCCAAGTACCAAATACGTTGGTGTTGAACTGCTCCTGCAGGGCTGCGCGGCTGATGTCTTCGGCAGCACCAGTCTGGCCATAGCCAGCATTGCAGAATAAGGCATCCAATCGGCCGAATTCGGTGATTACGGTTTCGATAGCAGTATGTATTTGTTCGTCACTGGTGATATCCAGTTGCAGACTATGAAAACCTTCGGCACGTAAGCGTTCTACATCTTCTGCGCGACGGCAGCT
Source organism: Snodgrassella sp. (assembly GCF_024103505.1). Taxonomy (NCBI): domain Bacteria; kingdom Pseudomonadati; phylum Pseudomonadota; class Betaproteobacteria; order Neisseriales; family Neisseriaceae; genus Snodgrassella; species Snodgrassella sp. Next base: position 213,126 of record NZ_JAGGIJ010000003.1, on the reverse strand, counting down.
TGTATAGACGCGCCAGTTGTCCTGACGCAGTAATTGTGCTGTGGCATAGCCAATGCCACTGGAGCAACCGGTGATCAGGATGGTTTTTTGCATGTTTATACTTGGTTGAAATCCGTTTTAACGGTTCTAGTTTAACATGCTGGATGGCATGTGTTTTCTAAGATTGTATGTTTGGCCTGTTTATATCCATAAATGGTAAAAATGTTGTCTTCTTCATCATAAGGGATACGCAGGCGTTCAAGGATTGCTCTGAATGCAGTGGTTTCATCAATGATTGCATCGGCAATTAATCTGCCTCTATGCTGGCTTAGTTGTGGTCGAACTTTCAGCCACTCAATCATAAAGAGTGGAGGCATACCTTCATGATAGTAGTTACTCCAGTCACCTAGCCAGTTTGGTACTTCGTTTAAGCAGGTGTGACAGGTTTTATCTTTATCTGTGATACAGCGCAATACATAAGGCGGTTCAAAAGCTAAGCTGCTCACAGCATGCTGCAATTTAATCCATTTGAGGTCGTTCATCATGGGAATAAATTGTTTTGCTACTATGATTTCCACTACTTTCTGTTTTAGTTGCTGTATGTCTTTATGCACTGTTATGTAATGTTTATATTCATTATATAAGGAAGTTATACCATTTAAATCATTGAATTCCATTATTGTAGATTAAATATTCTAGTTATTTCGATAAACACCATTGTGGATTATTGCTCCTTTTCGGCAGCAGCATCGTAGGCATCAACGATTTTTTGCACCAGAGGATGGCGTACTACATCTTCGCTGGTAAATACATGAAAATAGATGCCGTCAATGTTGTTGAGCTTTTCGCGCGCGTCTTTCAGGCCGCTTTTGATGTTTTTAGGCAAGTCAATCTGGCTGGTGTCACCGGTAATAACTGCTTTAGCACCAAAACCTATGCGGGTGAGGAACATTTTCATTTGCTCAGGTGTGGTATTCTGGGCTTCGTCCAGTATGATATACGCGCCGTTAAGTGTACGTCCGCGCATATAGGCTAAGGGCGCGATTTCAATCAGTCCTTTTTCCAGCAGTTTGGTTACACGGTCAAAACCCATCAGGTCGTAGAGGGCATCATACAGGGGGCGCAGGTATGGGTCGACTTTCTGTGCCAGATCACCGGGCAGAAAGCCCAGTTTTTCACCAGCCTCTACGGCAGGGCGTACTAGTACGATGCGTTCTACCTGATGTTTTTCGATGGCATCTACGGCTGCGGCTACGGCCAGATAGGTCTTGCCGGTACCGGCAGGACCCAGACCGAATACTACATCATGTTTTAATAATGCCTGTATATAGCCGTTCTGGCGTGGAGTACGGCCACCGATATTGCCGCGACGGGTACGCAATGTCCAGACTTTAGGTTCGTGATGTTCTGTATCTTGATGAATACTGGTTTTGGCTTCTATTGCAGCCAGCTGGACGTCGCTATCGTTGAGGTCGCGTTCCCGCGCGATGCTGGCCAGATTTTCCAGTGCTTTGATTCCTTGACTGATTTGTTTTCCAGTTAAGGTGAAATGGTCGAAACGGCGGGTAATTTCAAGATTTAAGGCTTTGCCCAGACTGGCAATATGCTGGTCTAATACTCCACACAGGCGTTGCAGAGCTGTGTTGTCTATTTGTTCTAACTGATAATGGCTGGTTTGGCTCATGGTTGTACTGAATAAGATTAGCTAAATATTAATATAATGTAGTCAAACTGGTCGAAAGCAAGGGTAAGTTGCCGGATAATGTTATGTTTAGTAGGGATGCTGCTTTAAGAATATACGATAAGAAATAATAGGGCAGTCTTGTCGGCAGACATGAGTTGGTATAGATTGTGGTTGTAAATAGAGGAATGCTGTTGGCAATTTACGCCAAATAAGCAGGTAAATGATTTTTGAATGGGAAATTGCATGCGGACTGCGAAAATTATACGTAATACCAGCGAAACTAAAATACAGATAAGCATTAATTTAGATGGCACTGGTGTGGGGAATTTTGATACTGGCGTGCCTTTTCTGGAGCATATGCTGGATCAGATTGCACGCCACGGGTTGATTGATTTGGATATCCGCTGTCGCGGAGATGTGCATATTGATGACCACCATACAGTTGAGGATATTGGTATTGCGCTGGGACAGGCATTGAAACAGGCTTGGGGAGATAAGTGCGGAATTACACGTTATGGTCACAGTTATGTGCCGCTGGATGAGTCGTTAAGCCGGGTGGTGCTGGATTTATCGGGTCGACCGGGGCTGGTGTATAACGTTGAGTTTACCCGTGCTTTAATCGGGCGCTTTGATGTTGATCTGTTCAGTGAGTTTTTTCATGGTTTGGTGAATCATGCAATGATTACGTTGCATATTGATAATTTGCGTGGTGTGAATGCGCATCATCAGGCAGAAACGATTTTCAAGGCATTTGGTCGCGCGTTGCGGATGGCTGTGGCTGCGGATGAGCGTATGGCAGGGGTAATGCCGTCAACCAAGGGTACGCTGACTGATTAATGGTTCTAGATAGATTGATTATATGTTGAGGTGTATACATTTACGGATAATTTTTTCTGTACTGTCTTAAGTATATTGTTAACACTACTTTTGATGTTTGTCTGTGTGACGATAGCGAATGCTTGACATGCTTCTAGATGGCTGCTTTAAGATTAAAATATATAAATAATTTTTTATTTATATATTTATTTGTTTATTTGTGATAATGTTCGATTGTAAAATCTGGTGGCTATAATGATGGTTTCCTTGCCAAATCCGCAGTCGTTACTAATAGACGGGTTGATGCTAAGTGCTTGGTAGCTATGAATGAACTGTCAGCTGGAAGATAAAACCAGTGTGATGAGATTAGTTCACCGGGATGATTGATGGTAAGAACAAGCTTTTTCACTTCAGAATGATAGCTAGGTATTGGACAAATCTATTTTTGCTGATTCTTAGCGATTCTCATTTCATGTAAGGTAACGGGTTACAATCAGCCCGTATAATGAGAGTCAGATTCTAGGAGAATCTGGTTCGAATATACTCATTTGATTTTAATAAAGATTTGAAGATGAAGGTAGCCATTGTTAATTATGGTATGGGCAACCTGCACTCGGTGCTGCATTCGGTACAGGCTGCAAATCAGTTACAGCAGATGCAGGCCGAAATTATTTTGACGGCGAGACCGGATGAGGTATATGCGGCAGATAAAATTATTTTTCCCGGGCAGGGAGCTATGCCGGACTGTATGGCAGCTTTGCAGCAAAGCGGGTTGGCCGAGGCACTAATGGATGGTTTACGGAGTAAACCCTTTTTTGGTATTTGTGTTGGTGCTCAATTATTGTTTGATTTCAGTGAGGAAGGTAATACTGCCGGGTTGGGCTGGTTTCAAGGAACTGTACAGCGTTTTCAGAATGCTTCAGATGCGGATGGAAGATTGCTGAAAATACCGCATATGGGCTGGAATCGCGTCCATCAGACTCAAAACCACCCTTTGTTTGCCTCGATTGAACAAGATGAATGGTTTTATTTTGTTCATAGTTATTATCTGTTGCCACAAGATTCGTCTATTGTTATGGGTAAGGCAGATTATGGCAGTGATTTTGCCTGTATAGTAGGTAAGGATAATGTTTTTGCTACCCAGTTTCATACTGAAAAAAGCCATGTGGCTGGTTTGCAGCTACTGGGTAATTTTTTGCAGTGGGATGGTACATGTTAGTTTAATTTAATGGTGGTGGTGTTTAATCTATTGGTATATGCGAATTTGATATGTTATTGATTCCTGCGATTGACTTAAAGGGCGGACAGTGTGTGCGCCTGCAACAAGGTCTAATGGACAGAGCGACGGTATTTTCTGATGAACCGGCAAAGATGGCTTTGCACTGGTGTCAACAGGGAGCACGCCGTTTGCATTTGGTGGATTTGGATGGTGCTTTTGCCGGTAAGCCAGAAAATATGATTTCTATCAAAGCAATACTGGAGCAGGTGGCTGATAATGTGCCGGTTCAGCTTGGCGGTGGTGTTCGTGATTTACATACTATTGAGCGATATTTACAGCTGGGACTAAGTTACGTCATTATCGGCACTGCTGCAGTCAAGAATCCACAGTTTGTCCGGCAGGCATGCGCTGCTTTCCCCGGGCAGATTATTGTCGGACTGGATGCTAAAGATGGTCTGGTTGCGATTGATGGCTGGGCAAAAGTAACTGATTTGCATGTGACAGAGCTGGCCAAACGGTTTGCAGATGATGGTATTGACAGTATTATCTATACTGATATCGGGCGTGATGGAATGATGGGCGGTGTCAATATAAATGCCACAGTGAAATTGGCTCAGGAGGTTGCTGTGCCTGTAATTGCATCCGGTGGTGTGACCAGTATGGCAGATGTAGAGGCACTATGCGCAGTAGCAGAACAAGGTGTTGCCGGTGCTATTGTCGGACGGGCAATTTATGAAGGTTCCCTTGATCTGGCAACTGCCCAGCGCATGGCTGACCAGAATAAATGCTAGATTCTGCTTTCATCTGTCCAGCAAAATATCTGGATTCTGACTAAAAATATTGAAAAATAATGATGTTTGATAACAGGGGTTATCGGGAAACCGGTGTAATTTATTTAACTGTAATATTGTATGATTAGGGAGACAGTGTGATGGTTAATATATTTGGTTCGCTGATATTGGCGTTATGGCTATTCTTGACAATGAATCGCAAAAGGCAGAGTTTTTTTGAGGCCAGTATGTTTATTATCATAATGATGGGGGTAAACTGCATCATGCAACATGCTTGGCCAGATGTGAACAATGCTTGGTTATTGGGATGGATTGCGCAATGGATTTATGTGTTTATTGCCATATGGTTATTTGATATTGTTTGCCTCAGTAGCCTAAGTGCCGCGATTTATTCAATAATAATAGGTGTTGTCTATTATTATTTACAGCTGAATATGCCTACTCTGGTTGAGCGCTGGCTGAACTGATTATTGCTATTGCATAGCTGAGAAAGATAGTATCATGGCTTTAGCCAAGCGTATTATTCCTTGTCTGGATGTTGATAACGGGCGTGTAGTCAAAGGTGTTAATTTTGTTTCCTTGCGCGATGCTGGTAATCCCGTGGAAATAGCCCAACGCTATAATGATGAAGGCGCTGATGAGCTTACTTTTCTGGATATCACCGCCAGTTCAGATAATCGTGATACGATTTTACATGTTATCGAGGCGGTAGCCAGCCGAGTGTTTATTCCGCTGACTGTAGGTGGCGGGGTACGCAGTGTTGAAGATATACGCCGGCTGCTTAATGCAGGCGCAGATAAAGTATCGATTAATACAGCTGCAGTGACAAATCCCGGGCTAGTAAACAAAGCTAGTGCATTTTTTGGCAATCAGGCGATTGTTGTGGCTGTAGATGCCAAGGCAATTGACGCTGAAAATACGTGCTGGGAGGTTTTTACTCATGGCGGGCGCAGACAGACAGGGCTGGATGCAGTAGCGTGGGTGCAGGATATGGCGCTGCGTGGAGCAGGTGAGATTCTGTTGACCAGTATGGATCGTGATGGTACCAAGGCCGGTTTCAATTTACCTCTTACTCGGGCTGTAAGTGATGCTGTTAACGTACCGGTAATTGCTTCCGGTGGTGTGGGTAATATTGAGCATCTAATTGAGGGCGTGCAGGTAGGTCATGCTGATGCAGTGCTGGCAGCCAGTATTTTCCATTTCGGCGAAGTACGTATTCAGGATGCTAAAATGGCAATGAAACATGCAGGTATTGAAATGCGTGTATAGTTCAGGTCTGATGGTGGTTGTATATTTACCTGAAAATGAGGACAATTGCTGTGGTGAATACGCTTCTGGATGCAGTAAAGTGGGATGAGCATGGTTTGGTTTGTGCAGTAGTGCAGGACAGACATACTTTGCGTGTGCTGATGGTAGCATGGATGAATGCACAGGCTTTGCGCCAGACAGTAACAACGGGCTTTGCTCATTATTATAGCCGTTCGCGTCAACAGCAGTGGAAGAAAGGCGAACAGTCTAGCCATATGCAGAAGGTATATGAACTGCGGCTGGATTGTGATGGTGATGCTGTGGTGTTACTGGTTGAACAGTATGGCGGTATTGCTTGTCATACTGGGCATACCAGTTGTTTTTTTCGGCTTTACCAGAATGGTAACTGGCAAAGTGTCGAGCCGGTTATTAAAGCTGAAAATGAGATATATATGCGTTCTGCTCAGGAGCAGACGCATGATGATTAAAAGGGAACAGGATGACACAAACACCAGAAGCAGCAGATGTGGCCATGGTTTTAACTGAGCTGGCTGATATAATTGATGCCAGGCGAGAGGCGTCACCTCAATCTTCTTATGTTGCGCAGTTATTGCATAGCGGTGAAGATAAAATCCTCAAAAAAGTTATTGAAGAGGCTGGTGAAGTGCTGATGGCATCCAAGGATGGTGACAGACAGCATTTGATTAAGGAAGTGGCTGATGTCTGGTTTCATACTATGGTGTTGCTAACGTATCATCAGATACGGGTTGAAGATGTGTTACAGGAATTGCAGCAGCGACAGCATATTTCTGGTTTGACAGAAAAAGCCAGCCGTAAATCACAGTAATTACAACGTATTTTTAAATGTGCGCTGCTGTGAATAAACAGCCGGCGCATGTTTTTTTTAGGCAGTTGAAGTAAAGGATAATATTATGGGTAGTTTTTCAATTTGGCATTGGGCAGTGGTTTTGCTGATTGTTGTGCTGATTTTCGGTACTAAAAAGTTACGCAATATTGGTAAGGATCTGGGTGGTGCGGTACATGACTTTAAGCAGGGACTGAATGAAAGTGATCGAGAGATCGCGAAAAAGGATGCTGTAATCGATCATAATAATGATGACAATAAAGCGTAGAAGACTTTTATGTTTGGCTTGGGCTTTGGTGAAATTTTACTGATTGCCGTTGTGGCACTGGTGGTACTTGGGCCGGAACGGTTGCCCAAGGTGGCGCGTAGCGCTGGTTTGTGGGTAGGTCGCATTCAGAATTTTATTAATAATGTTAAGACCGAATTGAGCCAACAGGCCGGAGTGGCGGAATTCAGACAGGCACGTGACAGTATAGAAGCAACCGCCCGAACACTTGAGCACGATATCAACTCCAATGTGCGCAGTATCCGAGGCGAAGTAGATGCACTGAAACGCCAGCTGGGCAAAGATGAATCGCATGTGGAGGCAGATAGTATGTCAGTATTATCAGAACCCTTGCCTGATTGTTGCCCACCAGTAGCAGAAGCGCCATTGCTGCATCGGGTTTCATTACGCCGGCAGGCTTTACAACGCCGGCGGGATATGCGACCACGGCGTAGCATAAGCCCAAAATTGCGCGTACGCCGACATTAATGGATAGGTGCTTGTAATGCCGGTTGATGAAAATACTGAATTGACATTGATTGATCACTTGCTGGAATTGCGTCGCCGTCTGATGTGGATTCTGGGTATTATGTTGTTGTGTTTTGCGCTTATGGTGCCTTTTGCGCAGAAAATATATACTTTTGTAGCTGAGCCGTTAATGGCAAATTTACCGGCCGGTCAGCATATGATTGCTACTGAAGTGATTGCGCCATTTTTTGTACCATTAAAAGTTACGTTGATGGCAGCATTTTTGCTAACGTTGCCACATACGTTATATCAAATCTGGGCTTTCGTTGCACCGGGTTTGTACCGACATGAAAAACGCTTGGTTTTGCCGCTGTTAATTGCCAGCATATTATTGTTTGCTCTGGGTATGGCATTTGCCTACTATCTGGTTTTTCCAGTTATATTCCGTTTTCTTACTGGTATTACGCCTGTCGGAGTCAGTATGGCGACCGATATTGATAAATATTTATCCTTTATTCTAGGTATGTTTGTGGCATTTGGCGTAACATTTGAAGTTCCGGTACTGGTGATTCTGCTAAACAGAATTGGGATGGTATCAGTTACACAGTTAACAAAAGCCCGTGCTTATATCGTAGTAGGGGCTTTTGTTGTGGCAGCAGTGGTAACGCCGCCGGATGTTTTGTCGCAAACCATGCTGGCTATTCCCTTGATTTTGCTTTATGAAGTTGGGATTCTGATATGTCGCTGTCTGGGTGGTGACAGGAAAGAGACAGCTTTATCCGTTCATTCGCGGAGACAATAAATTTTTTATTTTGTATACTGAAATAAACAGGCTGCCTGAAAATTTTCAGGCAGCCTGTTTATAAATACTAAGCCAGTTAACGACATTGTTCGTTGGAGAATTATATGAATCAGCCACGAATTGATTCGTGTCCGAATATTTACCGTTCATCCCCCCTAATCTGGTGGCTGGGAATGCTAACCTTGTGCATCGTACCATTTATGTCGAGCTGGCGTGTTGGTACGTTGTCAAGTTTTTATCTGGAAGCAGGAACCTTGTTTTTTGTACTTTGTCTGGCCGGGTTAACCGTGCTGACACGCAAAACACAGTTTTCACTTCCAGCTACCACTATCGGGCTGCTATTGCTTGCTATTCTGTTAGTACTACAGGCACGCATAATGCAACTGCCTTATGCCAGCCAGTCTGACTTGACTGCGTTGGTTTTTATGGTGCTTGCTATACTGGCCTGGGCTGCACGCGACTGGGTGATTCGCATTGGCCAGACTCAGGCAGTGACTATTTTGGCTATGGCGCTGGTGCTGGGGGTATGGTTACAGTCGCTAGTCTGTGTGCTGCAGTTTACTGGTGTGACTGGCTGGTTTCCCGGTATATTGAATGGTCCGGGTAATTATTATATTTATGGGCAGTTGGCACAGCGTAATCATCTTGGGCATTACCTGATGTGGGGTGTGCTGGCTTTATGTTTTTTATGGCAGCAACGGCGTCTGCCTAATTGGCTGGTATGGTCACTATTAATCTGGTTTACTGGAGTAATGGGGCTGATTGGTTCACGTACGATTATTGTGTATGTGCTGGTTATTGGTTTGTCACTATTTTTCTGGCGCTGGCGCGCTGGTGCTGCGGCAAACCGTTTGTTGCTAATGCTAGCCACAGCTATCGGACTGGTATTGCTGTTTCAGTTGATACTAAGCCCTTTATTTGAAATGTTGATGCATATTAATTTTCAGTCTGGTACTGCTCGGCTGGAGCAGGGTGGATTTGCTCAGTCCGGACGCCAAATGGAATGGCATAAAGCATGGCTGATATTCAAAAGCGCTCCTTGGTTTGGTTATGGCTGGGGCAGCTATGCTTATCAGGGTTTTGCCATTACTGATATCTATCCGAGCGGATTTCGCCAGTATGAAAATACAGTGCTGTTTACTCATTGTCATAATCTTGTACTGCAATTACTAGCAGAAACAGGATTGATTGGATTCTTGATTGCTAGTCTCTCTTTTATCTGGGCAATATGGCCACATTTACGTAAAGGATTTAACCCGGCATCCATTGTGCTGATGAGCATGATTCTGGTGTCTTTATGCCACAGTATGTTGGAATATCCGTTATGGTATAGCTATTTTCTTGCTGTATTTGTGCTATTCATCGCATTGACACCGTTATCACAGCATCAGCAGACCCAATTGGGTCTGCCAGCCTCTGTTCGGGCAAACCAGTTCTGGGCTGTGTTGATATTGATATGTATGGGATTGTTGTTGCAGCAAATGTGGTCTTATCAACGTTTTTTAAAGGTGCGTGCTAATCGTGACATGCCACAGGTGGAACAAGTAAGCCGTATGCATGACTTGCGTAAACAGATGTATTTTCTGCGTTATTATGTTGATATGGCGGTTATTGAAAAACTTAATGTTACTAATTCTTCTTTACCTTTATGGGGTAAACAAGCTGCATTGCTCGCTGGCCAATATCGCCCTTACAGCAACACTTTCATGCGTGGACTTTACTTGCAACAGGAACATCAGAATGAGGCTGCACAGCTGTGGTTTAGTCAGGTAAGTCATTATTATCCGGGATTAGTTCCAAGTTTCATAAATGGAATCAGGGAACGACCGCAAGCAGTGGCAGTGATACCACAGTTGCAGCAGGATTGTCTGAAATATCAGCAGCAAAGTGCTCAGAAAATGAATTGTTTATAGGGTTTAAACACATATTTAACATAGTGGTTTTTAATGAAAAAGTGAGCAAAAGCCCTGTTATTGTAAAGATAATTTCAACCCACATGTTAAGATACAAAGTGTAAATAAAGTATATGGGTTTGTAGTAAATACAAACTGTGCACTTCCATTTAGGAGGATGATATGAATCGTGTATTATTAATTGATGACGATAATTTGTTGACTGAACTACTCACTGAGTATCTAACAGCAGAAGGACTGGAAGTAAGTCGTGTCGCTGATGGCGAAGCTGGTGTTAAAGAAATTTTAAGTGGTCAGTATAACGTAGTGGTACTGGATTCCATGATGCCGAAAATGAACGGCCTGGATGTGTTGAAAACTGTACGCGTACAAAGCAAGGTGCCGATCATTATGCTGACAGCCAAAGGTGATGATATTGATCGCATTATTGGTCTGGAAATGGGTGCGGACGATTATGTCCCGAAACCATGTCAGCCACGTGAGTTATTAGCACGCATTAATGCGATTTTACGCCGTACGCACCAGAGTCAAGACAATGACCAAAATGGTATCCCGAACAGTATTGCAGCCAGTGGCGTGGTGCTGTATCCGGCCAAGCGTCAGGTTACTATTGAGGATGAACCTCTTGAGTTGACCAGTACGGAATTTAATTTGCTCGAAGTACTGATGCGTCATGCTGGGCAGGTGGTAAGCAAAGAAACCCTGTCACTCGAAGCATTGGAGCGCAAACTGGCCAAATTCGACCGTAGTATAGACGTTCATATTTCCAGTATCCGGCATAAGCTTGGCAATGCCAGTCTGATTCAGACCGTACGAGGTCTGGGTTATTTGTTTGTTAAAAACTGAACCAGAATACAGGCTGTTGATAAACGGCCTGTTCTACCATATGAAACTGTTTCCCCGTATATTTGCTACGTTTTGTGCAGTGATTGTTTGTGCCATTTTTGTAGCCAGTTCTTCTTTCTGGCTGGTACAAAACACGCTGGCTGAAACCCGGTTCAAACAGCAGCGTAACTTTGAAGAAAACCTGCTCAGCAGTACCATGAATGCATTTCAGGCTCGTGGTGATGCCGGTATACGGGAGCAGTTAAAGGAGTGGGGTAATAGTCCCGGTGGTGAAAATCTGTACGTTATCACTGGTGACAACAAGAACGATATTCTTGGGCGCCCTATTGACCCTGAAGATATTGATAAGGCTCATGAATTTGCCTTGTCACATCCAGATTCAAAACTGGTGCAGATTTCTTATAATTCACTTGGGGAAGAATATCTGTTTATGATTCGTGGTTGGAGTCATGAGCGCACACCTCGTCCGCCAAGTCCATTTTTTATACCCGGTCTGCCTATTGCACCAGTCTGGCATGAGTTTATTATTCTCAGTTTCATTATTGTTGTTGGTCTGCTTACAGCCTATATTCTGGCCAATAATATTACCCAGCCGATCCGTGTTCTGTGGCGAGGTATGGATCGTTTGGCACATGGAAATTTGCAGACTCGGGTATCGCATCAGCTTTCAGAAAGGCGTGATGAACTGTATTCTCTGGCTGTACAGTTCGACAATATGGCCGATAAATTACAAAAGCTGGTTGAAAAAGAACGCCACTTATTGCATCACGTCTCTCATGAAATGCGTTCGCCGCTGGCACGTATGCAGGCCATTATCGGTTTGATTCATGTGCAGCCGCAAAAGCAGGAACAGCACTTGCAGCGTCTAGAAAGTGAGCTTGGGCGCATGGATTTACTGGTAGGTGAACTGCTTACTTTGTCGCGACTAGAAACTTCTGACTTGCCAATTACACTTGAACCGCTACCACTGGTGCCACTAATTAAACAGATTGTCGAAGACAATCAGGCAGTGGCCATGCAACACCAGCAAACCTTATCATGGCAGAGTGATATACCAGAAACTGCAATGGTAAAAGCTAATGAAAGCTATTTGTATCGTGCTTTTGATAATGTGGTACGTAATGCAATTAATTACAGCCCTGAAGGCAGTGAAATCAAAATTCATGTGCATGAAGGGGGTAAGTTGCAATGGCAGGTTGATGTCAGTGATGATGGCCCCGGTGTGGCCGAGAATCAGTTACCGCACATTTTTACTGCCTTTTATCGCGCAGACAGCAGTGCCAATAAACCGGGTACTGGTTTGGGACTGGCTTTAACCAAGCATATTATTGATCGCCACCATGGCAAGATTTATGCAGATAATCAGCAGCCCAAAGGTTTAAGTATGCATTTTTTGTTGCCTAAATTTACGCCGAGCAGAAACAGAAGTCGCCAGAAAGATAAAAGCTAAGTAATATTCAGCAGCCGGATAAAGTGATTGTCTTTATCCGGATTGCCTGTTTAGGCATAAGATTAATGTATCCGTTATTGATACAAAATTGTCTGATTTGATTTACATCTTATCTGTAAATGATTCAGGCTGGCTATAAAAAAGCCCACTAATATAAATTAACACGAAAATACTACACGGCCGGTTAATCAATTTTATTGGTTTAGCTGAAAGTGATCTTGTTAGAGGAACTTAAAACCACAAAATTACCTCTTTATATTTTATTTATGTCATATTTATTTCCTGATGATAATCAGTATGAACCTAGTTAATCTTTTTTAGCGCTAATATATAAAGTGGGAAATCTATTGACTTAACGCGCCTACCTTGTAAAACCAGCAACAATAACGATAATCTTCCCCCGTTGCAATTAATTGACGCAATATCTATTGACGATTATTGCGAGCATATTCAACCTTATCTTTGGGGTACTAAATAAAATGGTGTAGGTTGCTCTCATCAATATCTTTCAAATGTGCCACCGCAGCGGCTTCAAAGCACCAATAGCCCACAACAGAACAAGTGTCTTTAGCGTTCTCCTGCTGTTTTAAATGACTATCATCATAATTGTATCCAGTTTTACGCAGACCATCATACCAACGGCGTAAGTATTCATCTAAAAACTTTAACGTATCTTTGTCGGTTTGCGCATGAATAGCTTTATAAAGAAGATTACGAAAGTTTAGTTCTCGTGGTGTTTTTTCTACAGTAATTGGGTAGTTTGCAATTTTCATTGCAATTAGACTATCTAATGCTTTCTCTCGTTTTTCTTGATCAGAATCGACAGCTTTAACAATGGTTTCAAACCAATCTTGGTGTCTAAATAAAATTGCTAACCACAACAAATTCGATAATGTTTCAGTTTTAAAATATTCCGTTAATATAATAATATTTATCTAATCATCTGAATGGACAAGATTATATTTATCTACATAATCAATAGAGCTATGAATATAGCTTAAAATACATCCTATTCTAGATAATAACCTATTTAATTATAATGTATAGGTTAAACAAAATTATTGATATTATAATTTTATCATAAATTCTGCATAACCATCTTTTTCCTTTTTCATAACGTTATCGACCATACCAATTAGCTTTGTAAGTCTTTCCTGAAAATAATGGTAAAAATCTTCATCTAATAGTTCTGACGGCATTGTTGTTCAAATCCAGTCATTTTAATTTTCTTAATAGATTTTCTATAGTAGGAAATTTAGTTGTCTGCTTTCTGTACTGGTGTATCTGTCTCTGCTACAGGAAGAGAAGCGTGTTGGTCAAACCAATCAGCTACAATCTGATTCACCTCGTCTATGCCGTGTTTTTTTAGACTGGAGAATAGTTGTACAGTGACTTGCTGGCGGGCAAAATATGGTTGGAGTGCTTTTTTAACACTGGCCAATGTTTTAATCTGCTCATTTTTAGATAATTTGTCTGCTTTGGATAACAAAATATGAACAGGGCGATTGGTTACTGCAAAAAAATCCAGCATCTGTTTGTCCAACTCTTTAAGCGGATGGCGGGCATCCATAATCAGAATCAGCCCGATTAGCTGCGCCCTTGTTTGCAGATAATCACCTAGTAGAGTTACCCAGTGCCGGCGTATTGCTTCCGGTACCTGTGCATAACCATAACCGGGTAAATCAACCATGAACCCGCCATTGGTCAGTTCAAAAAAATTGATATGCTGGGTACGGCCGGGCGTTTTGGACACATAGGCCAAACGGGTGTGGTTGGTCAGAGTGTTAATGGCGCTTGATTTACCTGCATTACTGCGACCTACAAAAGCAATTTCAGCGGTTGTTGTAGGCAGATCTTTCAGGTGATTAACGGTAGTATAAAACTGAGCGTGACGAAACAGATTCATGAGTAACTAAAAAAGATAACAAGGTAATAGCATACCATGTTTTTTGTGCATAATCCGAGTTTAGAAAGATAGATTAACAGTGGTTTTGATGTACGGCACTTGATTTTTTATATCATACTGCTAAACTAAAACAAGTTTATTTTAAGGAAACATTCAGATGGAAGACGGGGTCTCGGGCAGTAGTATTGTGCATGTAGACATGTTTTTCTCTGGTTTCAGGCAGCTTTGCTCGTGTAGCAGGCTGCCTGTTTTTGTTTAACGTATAGGAAAAGAAAATGGATTTTAGCTGGTTGGGAGAACCGGCCACATGGGTGGGGCTGATTACCCTAGTGATTCTGGAAATTGTTCTGGGTATAGACAATCTGGTATTTGTGGCGATTCTGGCGAATAAAACCAGTCCGAAGCAGCGCGACCATGCCCGCATAGCCGGCTTAACGTTGGCCGTGCTCATCCGTATTGTGATGCTGGCACTGATGTCTTTTATTATTACTCTAACCAAGCCGTTTGTGCATATTGGTGGTTTTGCCGTTTCAATTAAAGATCTGATTATGTTTGGCGGTGGACTATTTCTGCTTTATAAGGCAACCACTGAATTACATGAGCGTCTGGAAGGCCATACGGCCATGGCCTCGATTACCAATGTGGCTGTATATGCCAGTTTCTGGAGTGTGGTATTGCAGATTGTGGTGCTGGATGCGGTATTCTCACTTGATTCGGTGATTACTGCTGTAGCCATGGTGCAACACATTACAGTAGCCATGTTGGCGGTAATTATTGCTATGGCAATCATGATTTGGGCTAGCGGGCCATTAACCGAGTTTGTAAACCGGCATCCTACAGTGGTGATGCTGTGTCTGGGTTTTTTGCTGATGATTGGGTTCAGCCTGATTGCTGAAGGGTTGCACTTTGCAATACCTAAAGGTTACCTATATGCCGCTATCGCCTTTTCTATCCTGATTGAAATTTTTAACCAGATTTCTACACGTAATAGCCGTCGTAATGACATGATTGGTCGTTCATGGCGGTATCGTACCGCAGACAGTGTATTGGGGATGATGGGATTGCGTGAAAAGGAACTGGCTAAGAATGGCACCCAAGCAGAAGACGATGAGCATTTTGAAGAAAATGAAAAATCCATGATACGTAGTGTGTTGACTCTGGCAGAACGACCGATAATGGGCGTAATGACACCACGCAGCGACATTGAACGACTGGATTTATCGCAACCACGACAACAACAGCACCAGCAATTACAAGATACGCCCTTTTCCCGACTGGTAGTAGTAGGCAAGGCAGGTATTGATGAACCCTTGGGATTTGTTAATAAAAAGGATTTGTTAAACCAACTTTTAAAGGGTGAATCGTTAAATATTCAGGCTGCTTTACGGCAGCCACTAGTCTTACCTGATAGCAGTACCGTGCTTGATGCTATGGAGTTATTCCGTTCACGAAGTGCAGATATTGCTTTGGTCGTGGATGAGTTTGGTGCCGTTCTCGGGCTGGTAAGTATGAAAGATTTAATGGAAACCATTGCCGGTGATTTTCCGGAAGAGTATGAACGCGCAGATGCACCTAGTATTCAGCAAAATGCTGATCACAGTGTTACCGTAGATGGCAGTCTGGAATATGCCATTCTGGCTCAGCATCTGTCTTTGCCGACACTACCGGAAGATGCTGAATATCATACTGTAGCAGGATTAATCATGGAAGAAATGCAGGATATCCCCGATGTCGGCGATACTATTGATTATGTCGGTTATCGTTTTGAAGTATTGAGCAAGGACGGTCATCGTCTGGAACGGGTACGTATCAGCAAAATTGAACTGCCAGAAGCTGAATAACTCGGTACAGACAGGTAGTCATAAAAAAAGCCTACTATTCATAGTAGGCTTTTTACATTTAACAATTTGATTATTTAATCTGGCTGCCAATAACGCCACCCAGTGCAGCGCCACCCAAGGTTGCACCGGTATCTTTTCCCAGCAGATTACCAGCCACACCGCCCACGACAACACCAGCAGCTGTATTGCGCTGAGCTGGTGTCATGTCTGCACAGGCAGAGAGAGATGCAGCTGTTGCGGCTAGTAATACCAATGTTTTCATATTCAGTTTCATGTTAATACCTTTTTCAAGAGTAATAGAATAATTTTGTATCAATTCATATTTGTATTGCTAGAAAACTGTTAATAGCAGACAAAGTATTATTTCCTGATTGATTATATACCTGTAGTGAACCAGTTTAGCAGAAAATTGCATTCAGAACTGCAAAGGTATTCATATCGGTATAATTTTAAGGTAGCTAACAAGTTATTCAGATTCTGTGGCAATATCGGTTATTATCTCGGGTGTCTGATGTGAAGGCTGCTTTTTTTCCTTGTATTTAATGACTGCCCGATCCAGCTTATCCATCAAACAATCAATGGCCGCATACATATCATTATCAACACAATCAATATGGATGTCTTTACCAGAAAGATGTAAGTCAATTTCCGCTTTTTTCTGAACTTTTAATACCGAAAAAGTAACAGTTGCACTGATTACCTGATCCGCATGTCGAATAATACGTTCCAGCTTACTCACGGTGTAATCTTTCAAGGCAGCGGTAACGTCTAGGTTTTGCCCGACAAATTTCAGGTTCATAGCTTAACTCCTTTTTAAGGGTTTTGGGAAAGACAAAATAAATTTTATATAAGCTAACTGAAAATTAATGATTGTTGTATTGTACTTTACGTTGGTGCGCCGGTGGAATTTTCAAGGCCTCACGATATTTTGCTACTGTGCGCCGTGCCAGATTGATGCCCTGTTTCGCCAACTGGCTGACCAGATACGAATCAGAGTAGGGATGTTGTGGGTCTTCTTCGTTAATCATACTTTGCAGTAATGATTTAATAGCTGTCTGGCTGTTACCTGTGCCATCATCTGTGGTGGCTACAGACTGGCTGAAAAAGTAACGCAGAGGAAAAACACCTTGTGAACAAGTCAGGTATTTTTGATTAATTGCACGTGAAATGGTGCTTTCTGCCAGTTGCAGTGCCTGAGCTGTTTCCTTGATTGTTAATGGAGTTAAGGCCAGTGAGCCAAAATTGAAAAAATCCTGTTGCTGCTGCAAAATCCATTCTCCCAGACGCTGTAAAGTGGTTTTTCGCATTTGCAAACTATTAATACAGGTTTGTGCTTCCTGCCATTTGCTTTTGCACATCGCATCCATTTCCGTGTTTTCTTGCTGTAACCACTCCTCTACACCAGCTTCTATTTTCAATTGTGGAAAAGCATCGCGCAGAATACGGATTTGCCAGCAACCGTTGTTATCGGTATACACTTCCAGATCAGGACGTATAGCCAGAATACCATTGCGATCAGGTAAGCCATAACAAGGAAAAGGATTCAGAGTGCCAATCAGTTTGCAGGCTGCTTCAAGAGTAGTGGCAGAAAACTGTGGCAATTTACGGCACAGTTGCTTGAACTGGTGAGTGCTGAGCCACTGACCAAAGTATTCACTAATCAACAGGTGCGCACAGGTATGAATGGCATCACTATTCACGCTTGGTGCAAGTGACAGATTATCCAGTTGCAGTAGCAGCGATTCCTGTAAATCACGTGCACCAACACCCGTTGGTTCGAACTGTTGCAGGATAGCCAGAGCACGAGCCAGCTCCTTTTCATCCAGTCGCCACTCCAGAGGTGCATTTTCTACCAGATCGGTTAAACTACCGTCCAGATAACCCTGTTCATTTAAATTATCAATCAAAAAATAAACCAGAGTTGCCGTAGCATCGTCCAAGTCGTATTCACACACCTGCCGGCGCAGTAATGCATACATATCAGGCTCATCGGCCAGCGTTTCCCAGATATCGCTTTCGCCTTCCATCATGCCATGTTGTGGCGGCTGAACATACTGAGAAAAAATTGTAGCATCCTCAGGCGTATTTTCAACTTCTTCGAGGAAAGGATTATCGGCCAGCCAGCCAGAAACCAGTTCCTGTAGTTCCAGTGTGGATAGCTGCAATACCTGTAATGATTGTTGCAGCTTGGGACTAAGACGTGTAGTAAGATTGAGTTTAAGATGAGTAGAGGTCTTTTGCATACGCACTTAATACTCGAAATGCTCACCCAGATAAACAGCGCGCACCTGTTCATTATTAACCAGTTCTTCTGGTATACCGGAAGCCAGTACACTACCCTGATTAATAATATAAGCGCGATCACAGATACGCAGGGTTTCACGCACATTATGGTCTGTAATCAGTGTGCCGATACCACGCTGTTTCAGGAATGAAATCAGATTTTGAATGTCAATCAGCGCAATCGGATCAACCCCGGCAAAAGGTTCATCCAGCAGAATAAAGCGCGGATTCATTGCCAGTACCCGCGCAATTTCGGCGCGGCGACGTTCACCACCAGACAGAGAAATCGCAGTATTATTGCGTATATGCTCAATATGCAGATCTGCAAGCAGCAGCTCCAGCTGTTCAGCGCGTTTTTCCGGCGGATAACTGATTTCCAGAATAGCATTGATGTTCTGGGCTACCGTCATTTTGCGGAAAATCGATGCCTCTTGTGGCAGATAGCCCAAACCCAAACGGGCACGTTCATAAATCGGACGATGAGTGATGTCCTGACCATCCAATGTTATACGACCACCATCGGCAGCAATCAGCCCCACAATCATATAGAAGCTAGTGGTTTTACCGGCACCATTCGGGCCAAGTAAACCGATTACCTCACCACTATTTACTTCCAAAGCAACATCATTGACTACCTGACGCTGTTTAAAACTTTTTTGCAGGCCGCTGACACATAGCTGGCTTTGCGGCACAGTAGACGTTACATTCATGAGCCTAGCCTATTTCTTTTTCTGTTGTGGTTGGATAATGACATGTACCCGCCCTTTGGGTGAACTTTTAACCGTATAAACTTCAGTATTGGTGTTGTAAACAATTACAGCGCCGCGCGCCATATCGCCGCCGCGGTTTACCTGAGCATTACCAGTAATGGTAACAATGCCACTCTGGCTTTCATAATGCACATTATCGCCCTGACCAAATACCATGCCGTCTTTTTCCAGTTGCTGGCCAAACGTAGCCGGTTTGCCATCAGCAATAATAGTCTGGTTACCGGTATTATCCTTATGCGCAGTCACACGGGCAGCATTCATATACATAGAACCCTGCCGCATTTTAACATTACCAGTAAACACCGTTGTCTGATTCTGTTTGTCCAGAGAGCCCTGATCAGCCTCAATCTGAATTGGTTGCTGCCGGTCACTTTCCAGTGCCCAGACATCCATGCTGCCTGCGAGTAGCAGCATAGCCGCTAAAACTTTACCACTAGTGCGAATGCGGATCATAAATAATAGCCTTTACACGCGCGGGTAAATTCAGAAAACCGCGCTGTTTGTCATATTCAAAACCTTGCGATGTACCATGCGACATCCCATACTGGTATGTGACCGGCGCATCGGTTTTAATTACCTGAGTTTGTGTATCTACATGTAAAACACTGGTTTGCAGCTGGCCTTCCGGCTCATCGCCTACCGATTTCTTGTGCCACACTACCTGCCCAAGCAAATCCACCTGCCGGCTGTCAGTATAATACTGGCCGGTACTGGCCTTAATACGATACAGTTCAGCGCCGTTTTTATACAAACTCATATCAGGATTATCAATATAAATAACAGTCTGCTGCGGAAACTGCCGTGCAGCAGTTGCATGGATCGTTTCACTTAACTGCCCATGCTCATCAAAGCGTTCGCCGTTAATCGTACTAATCTCATACTTTGGTTCTTTCGGATTCAGCGGAATTTCCACCATTTTCACTTCAGTAATGCGATCAAGCCAGAAGCTGATACCACCAAGTGCCACTGCCAGAATCAGCGGGAAAACCCAGTTACTGCGGCTGCGTAACACACTCATGCCAGATACTCCGCCATTTCAGCAGCCAGAAATCCTTGTGCATCCAGTAACAAATCACATACTTCACGTACCGCACCGGCACCACCTTGCGCCCGAGTAACATAATCAGCATACTGTAATACCAGCGCATGCGCATTCGGTACGGCTATCGCCAGCCCGCAATGTCTCATCACCGGTAAATCCACCACATCATCACCGATATAAGCACATTGCTGTTCACCTAATTCCAGTTGCTGGAGCAGTTGCTGATAACAACTGCGCTTATCCGTAATACCTTTAAAGTAATGCTGAATACCGAGCTGCTGAACACGAATTCCAACAGAGGGCGCATCACGTCCGGTAATAATTGCCGTCTGGATACCGTGCCGGTGTAGCATTTTCAGCCCATGCCCGTCCAACGTATGGAATGCCTTGATTTCCTCGCCATTATCACGGATAAAGATACGGCCATCAGTCAGCACACCGTCTACATCCATAATAAACAGCTTGATTTGCTGTGCAGCCTGCAAGAGTGCAGTAGCAGACATCATTGCATTCATCAATATACCCTTAAAATAACTTGCCAGACCGCCTAAACAATGCGCGCCTGTAATAAATCATGCATATTCAGCGCACCAACCGGACGGTTATCCTCATCAATAACCACCAGACCATTTACCTTATTGGTTTGCATGGTTTTTAATGCTTCCGTAGCCAGCCGATCTGGCCTAATGGTTTTAGGCGCATGTCCCATCACATCTGCCATTGTCCAGTCTTTCAATTGCTGGTTATTCTGGAACAGACGGCGTAAATCGCCATCTGTAAATAAGCCACTTAACTGCCCGTTGCAATCTACCACTATCAGCATACCCAGACCTTTTTCGCTCATAGTCACAATGGCCTGATGCAATAGCGTATCTTCCTGTACCAGCGGCATTTCCTGACCACCATGCATCACATCTGCCACTGTTAACAACAAACGCTTACCCAAACTGCCGGCCGGATGGCTCAGTGCAAAATCTTCCGGCGTAAACTGACGCGCCCGCAATAACGCAACCGTCAGCGCATCACCTAGTACCAGCACCGCAGTGGTACTGGATGTAGGCGCTAGCCCCAGCGGACAAGCCTCATGTGATACATGAGCGCACAAATGAATATCCGCATGTTTCGCCATACTGGAACTGGCTTTGCCGGTAATACAGATTAGCTGCACATGTTTGCGCTTGATAGCCGGTATCAGCGCCAGAATTTCTTCACTTTCACCAGAATTGGACAGCGCAATCAACACATCGCCATCCACAATCATACCCAGATCGCCATGTCCTGCTTCAGCCGGATGGACAAAATAAGCTGGCGTACCAGTAGAAGCCATAGAAGCAGCAATTTTGCGCCCGATATGGCCACTTTTACCCATACCGGTAATAATTACCCGCCCGCGACAATCCAGAATAGTAGCCACAGCCGCGGCAAAATGCTCATCCAGACTGGACGCAACTTCCCGTACAGCCTGTTCTTCAATAGCAAAAACTTCCTTGCCCCAGTCCAAATATTTATCCTGAACGTTCATAGCACCATCAGCAGCAATAATAAGCAAACAAAACAAATTTAACCTGATTATAACCTGATAACAGTCATTATGTTTGCTTAAGGAACTTGTCAAAATACCCAAGCCTCGTTAGAGTAAGCCATAACCCATTAACAACCGGTTCAATCAATTGATTAACCTAAACAAATCATATCTAACAGATATTTACCACAAGGAAACAAAATGGCCGTATTATCACAAGTCAACACACTGGGACAGCAAATCTGGCTAGACAACCTTTCCAGAAGCCTGATTCAGTCAGGAGAGCTGGCACAAATGCTGGAGGCGGGCATCAGTGGCGTGACTTCCAATCCGGCTATTTTCCAGAAAGCCTTCGCCGGTGACAGCCTGTACCAAAGCGATATTGCCCGTCTCAAACAGCAGGCACTTACCCCGAAACAACGTTACGAACAGCTAGCCGTGGCGGATGTACAGGCTGCTTGTGATATTTGCCTGCCTTTATATGAAAGCAGTCAGGGAAAAGCCGGTTTTGTCAGTCTGGAAGTCGCTCCTGATCTGGCCGATGACGCACAGGCCACCGTTACCGAAGCCGTACGCTTATGGCAGCTGCTCGACCGCTCCAACGTCATGATAAAAATACCTGCTACCGATAGCGGCATACAGGCTTTAACCACACTTGTGGCACAAGGCATCAACGTCAACCTTACCCTGCTGTTTTCCAAAGCCCAGCTGCAAAAATCATGGCAGGCACATGCAGCCGGCATTCGCCAGCGTCTGGCCAACAACCTGCCCGTAAACCGCATACAGGTAGTAGCCAGCTTCTTCCTGTCGCGGATTGACAGCGCACTGGACATCACCCTGCCAGCTTCTTTACAGGGCAAAACCGCCATAGCACTGGCCAAAACCGCTTATGCCGAATGGCAGCAATTTATCCAAAGCCGCGAGTTTACCGATCTGGCTGCACAGCAGGCTGCACCACTGCGTTTGCTCTGGGCCTCTACCGGCACCAAAAATCCGGCTTATTCCGACGTCTGCTACATAGAAAACATCATTGGTGCAGACACCATCAATACCGTACCAGCCAATACCCTCAACGCCTTTATCGACCATGGTAAAGCTGCGGCTACCCTGACTCAGGACGTACAACACGCCAAAAGCGTACTGATTGAAATCGAGCAACTAGGTATCAACCTTGAAATACTGGCCAGCCGCCTGCAACAGGAAGGATTACAACAATTTATAGATGCCTTCGATGCCTTATTACAACCTTTGAATTAAAGGTTTAAGTTAAAAAATAACAGGTATAAATTATATTATGTTTAATTTATACCTGTTATTTTAATTTTAAATTATAAAATTGTTAAATATAATTGTGCAATAAATTAAATATAAACAAAGATGATAATATTTGCCAAATTACTTTATATAGCTCAAAAACACCATCTATCCATACCAGAAAATTAAACTCTATCCTGACCAATATCACTTCACAACTAACAACGCTTAGCAAAATAGCGCTATAGATAACCCCCAGCCTGAAGCCGTACCAGCATAGCCCGCCACAATAGACCGCAAGAAAAAAGCCACAACAGCATACAAACCATCGTGGCCTTTCCTGAGATAATTAACACCTATCCGTGCTAATCAAGCTCAAACAACACTAATGCAAGCCGACAATATTGCCCGCAGCATCAACATCAATCTGGCGGTAAGCAGGTAAAGTACCCAGCCCCGGCATCGTCATCACATTACCCGCATACACCCGAATAAAACCGGCACCGGCTGATAGCTGCAAACGTGTAATTTCAACATCAAAATCAGTAGGCACATTTTTCAGATTAGGGTCGGCACTGATAGACAACGGCGTTTTCACCATACACAAAGGCAGATGGTCGAGCTTAAGCTGCTGGATTTCCGCCAGATTCTGCTCAGCCTGTGCCGACAAATTAGCCTGACGCGCGCCATATTTTTTTGCCATCGTCTGAATCTTTTCTGCCAGTGGCATATTGTCCGCATAGGGCAGAGTAACCGCATTATCCTGTGCACACGCAGCCACCACATGCCGCGCCAGCGCTTGCGTACCTGCACCGCCCAGAGTAAACGCATCACTGATTTCACAAGCACAGGCTCCGTGTTCCAAAGCATATTGTTTAACAAAATCCAGTTCTTCATCATGATCGTATGGGAAGCGGTTAATCGCCACAATCACCGGCAAACCATAACTTTTCGCATTCTGAATATGCCAGCCCAGATTGGCACTGCCTTCTGCCAGCAGTTCCACATTACATTGCGTTACCTCCGCCGGTAACGCCTGCCCGGGCTTAATATTGAAGCGGCCACTGTTGGATTTCAAACTGCGCACCGTAGCCACCAGCACTACACACGACGGTGCTACACCAGTCTGGCGATATTTGATATTAAAGAACTTCTCCATACCCATATCCGAACCAAAACCAGCTTCAGTAACCACATAATCAGCGAGCTGCAATCCCACCTTATCTGCCAGCACTGAAGAATTCCCATGCGCAATATTGGCAAACGGACCGGCATGAATTAGCACCGGCGTCTGTTCCGCCGTCTGCATCAGATTAGGATTAATCGCCTCTTTCAGTAATACCGTCATCGCGCCGGCTACCTCCAGTTGTTCTGCCGTAACCGGATTACCTTGAGTATCATAAGCCAGAATAATCCGCCCGATGCGCTGGCGCATATCCTGTAAATCAGTAGCCAGAGCCAGAATCGCCATCAGCTCCGAAGCTGCCGAAATCTCAAACCCGTCTTCCCGTTCTACCCCATTAACACCACCACCCACGCCCACCTTAATCCGGCGCAGCGCACGGTCGTTATGGTCAATAACCCTTTTCCACACAATCCGGTTTTTATCAATATTCAGCCGTGGCAACTGCGTTTGCGCCGTAAACTCCTCACCCAGATGCTCCTCATGATATAAGCGTGCATCCAGTGCCGCAGAGGCCAGATCATGTGCCGCCGTAATCGCATGAATATCACCAGTTAAATGCAGATTAAGCTTCTCCATCGGCAACACCTGCGCCTTACCGCCACCGGCTGCACCACCTTTTACCCCAAACACCGGCCCCAGACTGGGCTGGCGGATACAGGCAATCGCTTTCTGCCCGATAAAATTCAGCCCTTGACTCAGCCCGATTGTCGTAACCGTTTTACCTTCACCCAGCGGCGTAGGCGTAATCGCCGACACCAGTACCAGCTTGCCTTGTTTTGCATCTGACTGAATCATCTGTAAATCCACCTTGGCTACTTCATGACCATAAGGAATAAGATATTGCTCTGGGATGCCACAGTTGTGGGCGATTTCTGTAATGGGGAGTAGTGTGGTGCTGGCTGTCATATAGAATTTCCTTATAATGGAATTTAAAGTATGGTTGTTAAATCATGATAATTGTAGTTGTATTTATATAAACCTAAAAGGTAAATCAGTGAATGCAGTTACTAAGATAAATTAATAACCTCATTAATGATGTAATTTCAAATGTTAAAGATTATTGAAAAATAAGTGATTTTGAAGTGTTGTTTTCATAATACAGTCATACTGTATATAAATATAAATTTTAACATTATGATTTTTATAAAAAATAGATGAAATGGTTTTGCTATTTGAAAATAAATTGGATTATGTTTTAAAGTTTCAATCTAATAGCCATATTATTTTGGCTTAAAATAATAGAATTGATGATAATTAATCATCGAAAACGAAATTAGTATTATCTTAATAAAATTTAGTATTTACTGTATCAAAGTGATGTTAATAACAGATCGTTTGAAATGTATTTTAGTGAAATTATGTTATGGATAAAGTCGAAATAGAGTTAAACAAAAGTTCAGCAGGAGCGCAAGGGTTAGGATTTGATTACCAATTTTATTATTTTGTTTATCTTGCTCTACAATTAAAAAAGGGAGAGAAAATTGGTTATGAATCCAAAGAAGACATTTATTTGGAAGTTAGTGAAAATACTAAAATATTAATACAATTAAAGCATTCAATACAGACTGATAAGACAGGCGGTATTGTGAAAATGAATAATCTTGATCCAATATTATGGAAAACACTTAATAGGTGGGTTGGCTACATTAAAAAGTTTGATAATTTTTTGTCTAATCATTCATTTCGGCTTATTACGAATAAAACAGAAAATAATAATATATTTATTGAAATACATAAAAATTTTATTAGAGATCAGGATTTATCATGTTTCAAACAAAAATTAAGTGAGCTATTGAGCTCTACCAGAAGTAAAGAAAGTAAAGAATATATAAATATAATTTTGAACTTGAAT
This sequence comes from Snodgrassella sp., assembly GCF_024103505.1. Classification (NCBI taxonomy): domain Bacteria; kingdom Pseudomonadati; phylum Pseudomonadota; class Betaproteobacteria; order Neisseriales; family Neisseriaceae; genus Snodgrassella; species Snodgrassella sp. Next base: position 187,124 of record NZ_JAGGIJ010000003.1, on the reverse strand, counting down.
GAAAATAAATTGTCTAAATTTTTACTGAAACTTGATATTCAACTTGCTGTGGATGATATAGAACAAAAAATTAAAAATTATATAAACGATAATTGGCCAGTTTACGAAAAAGACTTAGATAAAATTTATTCACAATTATTCACAAAGTTAAATTATAGTAAGTATGATGCAATCAGGAACCATCAGGCTTGTATGATGACTTTTGATGAGATCAAAGCTTTAAAATGCTGTAGTTGTGCAGATATATATGGACATATTTCATTACCTGTTAGAACTTTTACAGATGAGTTGCCAGAAAATATTGAAAAGCAAATATTTATTAGACAATTGGATGAGATCGGAGAGTTGGGATATGGAGCCAATAAATTCAGAAGAATAAGAAAATATACTACTTTAATGCTCAAGGCTATAAATCATATTGAATGGTGGCTTAATGAAAATTATTTAACGAATGAAGAAATAGATAATTTCAAAAACGAATGTTTATTCAGGTGGGGAGAAATATTTGATGATAATTATAGGGAAATAGAAAAAGCAATATTTGTTGATAAAGCTACTATTGATGAGCTAGAACAAGATATATGTCAGCGAGCAATTCTTATTGTTAATGCTTTAAAAAAATTAGATTTAAAGATAAAAGGTTTTGAAAATTCGGTAGGTATTGAGATAAATAATGGTTTTTTTTATCATCTTTCAGATAAGTTGGAAATAGGTTGGCATTATGACTGGGAAAACAAATATAAAAATTAATATGAATTATTATTATACATATAATAATGAGGCATTAGTGGGGGCGATATTTAAATCAATTTTGAACATGGTTATACATTTAGATATAGCTCGAGGTTGTTTAGTGCTACCATTCTTATTAGACGAACGAACAGTAAATTGCCTTATAAAAAATTCTGATAATCAATTAACTCTATCACAATTGATTAAAAACAACCCTAGAGTATTTGTATCTTTTAATAAACGATATTTATCCTTATTACCCGTATATATTAATTTTATTACTATATTTCAAGATATAAATGAAATTGATATTATTAACAATAATATAGTAAATAAAAGATTGTGGAATTTTGGAAATGCAGATTTAGGTCTTAGATTTAATAAAATACAAAGTGTTATTCCAAAATTTTTAAATTTAATAGAATCTCATCAAACAACTTTCTTATACAAGATTTTAAAGATTGAATTATGAAACTAACTATACATGAAATAAAGATTTGGTTTAATGATAAAACCACAAAAACTAGAAGTTTAAATTTTTTGCCGAATAAAATTAATGTTATAACAGGATTATCAAATACTGGGAAAACTACAATTTGGTCTATTATAGATTATTGTTTATTATCTGAAAATTTTAATATTGCTACTTCAATAAGTAAAGTAACATCATGGTTTGGCTTACGTTTTAGCGTTAATGGACGTGAAATATCTATTGTTCGCCAATCTCCTAGTGACAAAAGAATTTCATCAAACATTTATTTTGCTTATGGTGATTTTCCTTTAATACCTGAAAATAATATCAAAAATATTAATGAATTAAAGGAGAAATTAAATAAGGTATTTGGTTTTAATAATAGTATTAAATCTTTTTTTGTTACCAACTCTTCAAATAAATCCTTAAAAAAAGAATATCAATTTGACTATAGGGATTTTTTAATTTTTTGTGCTTTGACAGATACTGTAATTGGTGTACGTAATATTTATTTAGATAATATTTTTTATTCAAACCTTGGAAATATTGACAAATTAACTAAAATTTTTGATCTAGCTATAGGGATACATGATTTAAATACCATTGAAGCGTATAACAAGCTATGTACAATTGAGAAAAAACTATCTGATTTAGAAAAAGATAAAAAACTATATACTAAAAAACAATCGAAATTAATTGAAAGAATTAAAAGTTTAATCGAAAAGTGTAAATTCTATAATTTATTAGGCTACGATATAAGTTTCGTGAATATTAGTGAATCGATAACCCTAATAGAAAAGATTATACAAGATAAAAAAGATTCAGCTATAAACTCTGAAAAATTTGAAAAATTAGATACATTAAGGTCTAAAAAGAGACAAATACTACTAGAGTTAAATGAAATTAGAAATTTTAATCATGAGTATGAAAAGTATAAGAATAATATTAACAAGATGGCCGATAGCTTGCAACCAATAGATTATTTGTATAAAAATTTAAATTCCCAACTTATTAATTCATATCAATCTAAATTATTTTTAGCTAATTTGTCTGACTCATTAAAAGAAATAAAACAAAGTTTAGCTAAAAAGAAAAACCCTCCGATTGATGTTCAAGATGAGGAAAAAAAATTAATACAAGAATTAAAAAATATAGATATTGAAATTAGTTCACTGAAACAATCAATTGATAATTTACCTGATATGGCTGAAGAATATATACGAATTGGTGAAATTAGCAATGAATTAAATAATATATTATCATCATTTAATGTTGGATGTAATATTAATGAGAATAAGATAGAGGCAATGTGTAAAATATTAGAAAAAAATAGAAAAAATTTGCTTGAAATATGTGGAAAAACCAAAAATACCAGATTTGCAAATATTAATCTATTAAATAGTTGCATTCAATATTATTTTGAAAAATTTAAGAATATATCTGATTTTAAGGATTGTAAAGTAGAATTCAATATGGCAACAATGTCTTTGAACATCTTTTCTTTATCAGATGTATCATCATCGATTCCAATCATTACAGGAAGTCAGTCAAATTTTATGATTCTGCACTTATGTTTCTTTTTAGGACTACATAGGTATTTGCTGAATACAAAAAGTGATTTTGTTCCGCAAATCTTATTTATAGATCAACCTAGCAAACCATATTTTGAAAGAGAAGATGATAGTGATAAATTACTTGATGTATTCTTTTTATTAAATGAGTTTTTTAATACCTTAAATAAAGACACAGATGAGACTTTTCAATTAATTTTATTGGAGCATGCAGAGTCGCATTATTGGGAAAATCATAAAATGGAGAATTTTCATCTTGTAGATGAATTTATTGGTGATAATGCCCTCATTCCAAAAAATTTACTAAAAGAATAGTATATTATGAATAAAATAGAATTAGGATTTATAAGTCATTTAATTATGCATGGTATTGGTAATAAAAGTAATGGTGATGGTGTAAGGTTATATGATGAATTGACTAATTATGAAAAGGTTAAAGAAACACTTAATAATTTGATAACTTCTAATTTTAAATTTGATGACTTATATAAATTTTATTTTTCACATACTTTGGAACTCAATCCGATTTATACCTATATTAGTAATATGTTTGCGAACAAAGAAATTGATAATTTTATTAATCAATCAAAGAATATTGGATGTTATCTGTATGATAAAAGTAACCACCCGCAAATCAAAGCTGGTGAGTTAGGGGTATTTTATCTTGCTGATTGTACAGTTGATGATGAATTAGTGGATTGTATTGGTATCTTTAAATCTGAAAATAAGCAGAAAATTCTTAAAGTTGAAGACAAGCAAACTGGTTACGATTTGGCGGATATTGAAGGCTTAAGTATTCAGAAGCTGGATAAAGGTTGCCTAATTTTTAATCTGCATCGGGAACAGGGCTATCTGATTGCCATTGTGGATAACACTAACAGACGTGCAGAAGCCAAGTACTGGACAGAAGATTTTCTAAGTATTAAACCAATCAATAACGAATTTCATCAGACGACATATATTATGGAAACGGCCAAGCAATTTATAGCTCAAACCATGGATGCTGATGATGAAGCCAGTAAGTCGGAAAAAATAGGTTTACTTAATCGTTCTGTGGACTATTTTAAAAATAATGAACAGTTTGATTTACAGGAATTTGAGCAGCAGGTGTTTGCTAAAGATGATTTAATTAAGAAATATCAAGATTTTAGTCAGAATTATGCGCAGGAAACTCAATTAGAACCGGTTAAGAACTTTGATATTTCTCCGAAAGCAGTAAAAAAACAGGAGAGGTATTTTAAGAGTGTAGTGAAGCTGGATAAAAATTTTCATATCTATATTCATGGTGGCAAAGATATGATTGAAAAAGGTAGAGATGGTGATGGGCGTAAGTTTTATAAGATTTATTATCAGGAAGAAAACTGATTATTTAGCGTGTAGTAACCGGGTCTGGTGAAATGGTCCCGCCGACAGGAATCGAACCTGTATCACACGCTTAGGAGGCATGTGTTCTATCCGTTGAACTACGGCGAGACTGAAAAACAGGGCTATGGTTGGAATCAGCCATAGCCCGCTATTTTAAGAGATTCGGGCTAAAGATGCCAATGCTAAATCACGCATGGCCTGTGTGGTATCGTTATTTGGTAAATTATTCAGGCAGTTAATGGCGGCATCTACTGCTTTTTTGGCCTGTTCGGTGCAATAGGCCAATGCATCTGAATGAATAACATGATGGTGAATTTTGTCGAAATAGCTGCGGTCGGCATGCTCCAGTGCGTGGCGCACATCAGCAGCGGCGGCAGGGCTGCCCTGATTGAGCAGGTAAATCAGCGGTAGGGTGGGCTTACCTTCGGCCAGATCGTCACCAACGTTTTTACCAATGGTATCTACATCGCCGGCGTAATCCAGCACATCATCGATAATCTGGAATGCTGTGCCCAGATAAGTGCCGTAGTTTTTCAGTGCCAGTTCCTGTTTTTCGGTAGCCTTGGCCAGTATGGCGCCCACCTGTGCTGCGGCCTGAAATAATTTGGCGGTTTTGTATTTGATTACCTGTAGATACTGTTCTTCGGTTACGTCGATATTGCCAATATTCATCAGCTGCATCACTTCACCCTCAGCGATGATATTGGTGGCTTCGGCCATTACTTCCAGAATACGCAGGCTGCCGGAACCTACCATTAGCTGAAAGGCGCGGGTATAGAGGAAGTCACCTACCAGTACGGCTGCGGCATTACCAAACAGGTTGTTGGCAGTTTCACGGCCACGGCGCAGGTCGCTTTCATCTACTACATCATCGTGCAGCAGGGTAGAGGTGTGGATGAATTCCACCATGGCTGCCAGTGAAAACAGTGGATCCTCATTGTAGCCCAGTGCCTTACCGGCAAGAATGGTGATTATCGGGCGCAGACGTTTTCCGCCGGCGCTGATAATATACTGGCCGATTTGAGAAATCAGGACAACTTCAGATTCGACAGCTCGGTTGATTACTGCATCAACTCGGTTTAGGTCTTCTGGCAGGTGTTTTTGGAAATAAGGCAGGTTTTCAAGCATGTGTTTAAGGTTTCTGCAACTGGTACTGGTGATGTGATTTAATCCATATGTGCTCGTAACTGCTGGGCACTATTGTCTATTATTATACTTGAAATCAATTTAGGAAAGAGAAAAGTTAGATTGGGTTAATTCAGATGGATTCTGTGGCCGCAGTAAGGTGCTGAAGATTGAATGCGCAGTAGGCTTTTATGTCTGTAGATATATGTGAGTCAGTTGGTTGATCAAATTGCAGTTGTTCTAGGTGAGTATGTTGCTTGCTTTGGTAACGTATGGCTGCTGGATTGATGCTTGTTAGGTAGCTGATTTTGTCCTGTACAGACAGTGCGTGTATTTTGCTAATGGATTAGGGCGTGTGAATAATGTTTTCGGTATCAATACAAGTCTATGGCTACAGATATTGGTTTTTCCTGTATTACGCTAGGTATTGTGCTGTTTGCTGTGCTTTTGGCGATGGCTTCAATATTGCTGTAAGGGGATGCAGAGACGAAATCGGTCAAGATTATATTTAGTGTGGTTATTTTTCTGTATGCAATTAATGGTGGTTTTGTCTACCGGTATATATAAAGATTGATGTATTGGCAGGTGAGGTTGGTAAGGTAAAAATGTTGCTGTGCGCTTACTGTAGCTAAGTTTGTGCAGATAGGTTCACTATCAGATTTGTATGTATATAGCTATGTAAATGTTTTTGGGTAATCAAAGTATGTTGCTGTTTGGTGTTTTCAATGATTGAGACCAGATAATCTGGCTGGATTGTGCAAATCGGGGGTGGCCAGTCTGAAATGCTATGGTCAATAAAAAACTCCTTACGAATAAGGAGTTTGAGATGGATATTTGAATGCTGTTTAGTTTCTGGGCATGGTGTGTATACAGCTACCAAGGCCAAGATGTGTTTGTTTCTCTATTTTGGTGGTGCCATTAATGTTGATGGTAGCACGCTGCCAAGTACAAATGTACAGAATATGCAAAATGGGTTTTGATTCAACTAATAACCAGGGAGAAGTGATCTCAATCGGTTTGGCAATAGGTAAATTAACATCACCGATAGGGTGAACTATGCCTACATTGGAATTACCGGCAAAGCTGCTGGCGGGAAGGGCTAAAAGCAAAGATGTAAAAAGTACGGCTAATTTTTTCATTTTATTTCCTAAATTGATTGATTAAGGAAAATTTATGTTAACACAAATAAAGTCTAATTTTTTTCAATAGGTTGTATAAATGACATTAGTTTAGGAGAGGAAATTTTGCTGAATTGGAGATTAAATATTTTCGATTGGCCTTTTTTTATGCTTTTGATTTTAATATTTATGTCGATTGATTGTTATGAAATTAGAGATGAAATTTATTTCAGCCTTGTATCTAGCTGGTTTTCAGCTTGTCTGCTATTGATACTATTTTAAATTCGCTAATCAATGTTAATTCAAGCACTAAGTTATAGTTAGTATTAGTTTATAGATAAATGCTGAATGGGTTTGGTGTGTGTAATTCTTGGTTTTGAGTGATTTGTTTGTTATTTTATTGCTTAAATATGTCATAATTAATAATATAATAGGTTTTTATTGACTTTTTTGGCATTAAATTGCTTTTTGCAAATTTCTGTGTTCGTAAAGAAATTTTTTGTGGTTTTTTTGTGTATTGGCTGTATTTTAGGATAAGGTTTTCAGATTAATAAAGTTAGTTATTTGTAGTGTGGAGCCGGTTGTTGGATGCTTGATTAATCAGCAAGAATTTGTGGCCATGATTTTTGCTTGAACAGTACGCTAAGCTTAGTCAGTGTTGCAGATAGGAAGTCTTATGCAGATGCCTATGGTGCTGAGTGTTATTGATGAAGTCATTGCTACAGGTTTGATTACCGCTTCTTAACTGGCTGTTAGTAAGGCGGTTTACTGACAGGTGTGATGCTGATAGTGGACAGATAGATATATTCGGATTGCAGTCTTTAATATGTATAGCTCTATACAGACAGAAAGATATTTTATTTACTGTTTTGACAGTAAAATCAGTGATTGTTATAATTGCCAATTCCGTTTTTGTGCGGAAATTTAGTTTTTGTTTTTTTAATTGAATTCCTATTGGAGTTGAGTATGTACGCGGTCGTAAAAACCGGCGGTAAACAGTATAAAGTTACCGTTGGCGAAAAATTAAAAGTAGAACAGATACCAGCAGAACTCGACAGCCAGATCGAACTGAATGAAGTTTTGATGATTGCTGACGGTGAAGCGGTGAAGGTGGGTACACCTTTTATTGAAGGTGCGAAAGTAACCGCTAAAGTGGTTGCCCATGGCCGTCACGATAAGGTACGCATTTTCAAAATGCGTCGTCGTAAACATTACCAGAAACGTCAAGGTCACCGCCAGAATTTTACCCAGATTGAAATCGTGGCGATTGCCTAATTGAGTGAAGGAATAACAGAATGGCACACAAAAAAGCAGGCGGTAGCTCCCGCAACGGTCGTGATTCAGAAGCCAAACGCTTAGGCGTTAAAGCTTTTGGTAATGAGTTGATTCCGGCTGGTTCAATTATTGTTCGTCAACGCGGTACCCGTTTTCACGCTGGTGAAAATGTAGGTATGGGTAAAGACCACACTTTATTCGCTAAAGTGGATGGTTATGTGGAATTTGCTGTGAAAGGCGCGTTGAACCGTAAAACGGTAAGTGTGCGTCCGTATACTGGCGCAGACGAGTAAGTTTTTACTGATACTAAGCCCTGCCTGTCTGGCAGGGCTTTTTTGTTGTAAAGCCGGTTGTGGTGAATAGTCAGCACTATTGTGCTGTAGTTTAGCTATAATCACGCTATGACGCTTTCACATGGGCAGTACGCTTTTTGTCTGCCCGGGCATAAATATTGCAGACTGAGAATGATATGAAGTTTATTGATGAAGCAAAAATCGAGGTAGTTGCCGGCCGTGGCGGCAATGGTGCGGCCAGCTTCCGCCGCGAAAAATTTGTGCCCAAGGGCGGCCCGGATGGTGGTGATGGTGGCAGAGGTGGCAGTATCTGGGCGGTGGCTGATGAAAACATCAATACTTTGGTGGAATATCGTTTTGTTAAACGTTATCAGGCTAAAAATGGTGAAAAAGGCCACGGTTCTGACCGCTATGGACGTGGTGCTGATGATATTGAGCTGAAGATGCCGGTAGGCACGCTGATTCGTGATGTGGATACGGAGCAGGTGGTAGCCGATTTAACGCATCATGGCCAACGAATATGTCTGGCTAAAGGTGGTAAGGGCGGTTTAGGTAATATTCACTTCAAGTCATCGGTTAATCGCGCGCCAAAACAGGCAACACCCGGTGAAGAGGGTGAGGCACGCTGTTTGCTGCTGGAATTAAAAGTACTGGCTGATGTGGGCTTGCTGGGTATGCCGAATGCCGGTAAGTCTACGTTGATTAGTGCGGTTTCAGCAGCGCGGCCTAAGGTGGCTGATTATCCGTTTACGACTTTGCATCCGAATCTGGGGGTGGTGCGTAGTGATGATAATCATAGTTTTGTGATGGCTGATATCCCCGGATTGATTGAAGGTGCAGCCGAAGGTGCTGGTTTGGGGCATCGTTTTCTGAAACATTTGTCGCGTACGGGATTGTTGTTACATGTGGTGGATTTGGCACCTTTTGATGAGGATGTGAATCCGGCGGCTGAGGCGCTGGCGATTATTGAGGAGCTGCGCCGTTTTGATGAGGCATTACACGATAAACCACGCTGGCTGGTGTTGAATAAAATAGACATGCTGGCTGAGGATGAGCGCGCTGCCCGTGTGGCTCAGTTTCTGGCCGATATCGGCTGGGATTATCCGCAGCCAAATGATGAGTTTGAATTTGATCTGACAACGCCACGTGTTTTTGAAATCAGTGCTTTGGCACATCAGGGTACGCAGGAGCTGATGCAGACTATTCAGCGTTATCTGGATGCACGGCATAAATTACAGGCACAACAGCAGGCAGTAGAGTCGGTTGCAGCAGTGACGTCAACTGCAAACGGATTGATTCAGCCTGAATAATTCAATCAATTGGTATGGTTTGTTTGGCCACCTGTTACAGGTGGCTTTTTTGTGTTTGAATAAGGCAGGAGATATGTGAAAGGAAAAGTTTAATTTGCTTACTGGTGAGAAATGCGACGGCGTAAAAGCCGGTATAAAAACTGTAAGATTAATACGCTGATTAAGGCCAATACCGCAGCTATGGATATCTGTTCTACGGTATAGGCAGTGGATTTGATGGGTGTAACAGTGCTGGCTGTTGCTTGATAGGTGGCAACAGTTATGCTGCGGGATGTCCGCAAGCTGGTTTGGATCAGTTGTTGTTGCGCTGTTTGCTGTACAACTTTGTAGCTAAAGGTATCGTTGTCATTCTTTTGTTTGCTGCCGTCTGTTTTTTTGGCCAGAAAGGTAGTTTTAGCCAGTGAATGCTGCTGGACATAGGAATAGGGTAAGGCCAGAAAGGAGCCATTTGGTTCAAATGCGGCAATGGTGAAATCTGAGTGCCAAGGTTTGCGGTTTTCGGCTGTTCTGCTGTCCAGATTGGCTTGCAGGAAGATAAACAGAATCAGAAAACCGCAGAATAATACCAGTTTGAGCAGTCGCTGCTTAAATGGCCGAGGATGTTTCTGGGGTTGTTTTGTTGTTTGATTATGCTGTTTAGTCATGATGCTGTACCACTGCTGGTTGGTTAAGTCGATTTGAAAGGGTTAGTGGAGGCCGGCTGGTGATTTTACCTAAATTTTGGGTTGTTGATATTTAATATGTTTTTATTGCCGCTGTAAAATGGGCTGACGGATGGCAGATATGTTGATTTAGATCAGTTATTTATGTTTATAATTGATTCAGAATTATTTTTTTATCTGTATTGTTGGGTATGGATGTTTTTGCGGGCAATGATGGGTGGTGCAGAGTATAAATGGTGTTTGAGTTTTCAGATGGAAATTATTATCATTAATATTTGATATGGTTAATCCGATTTAGGAATAGATATATGAGCGAGCAACATGATATAGCTGAACTTCAGGCAGCCGTAACACGGCTACAGCAGTTAGATTCTCTGGTTCTGGCTACAGTAGGACAGGATGGGGTGCCACTAGCGAGCTATGCGCCATTTGCCGAGCATGATGGTTGTCTGTATGTGTTGTTGTCGGGGTTGTCGTTACATACGCAGAATTTACAGCGGCAGCAGCAGGCGAATGTGATGCTGATTGAAGATGAAGCTTCTGCTCGCAATATATTTGCCCGTGCGCGGTTAAATTACACGGTGTCGGTAACCACTATTGAAAAAGATACTACTGATGGTATTGCGGCTTTGCAGACGATGAAAGCTAAGCTAGGCAAAACGGTAGATGTGCTGGGCGAGTTGCCGGATTTTATGCTGTTTCGCCTGCAACTGGAAAAAGCGCGTCTGGTAACCGGTTTCGGGCGTGCTTATGTGTTTATGCCGGGAGATGTGGCCGGTGCGGTACAGTTAACGGAAAAGAATGCTAAAACAGAGTGATACCGGCAGGTGCGGCTATTGCTCGGTAAAGGGGAATAAAATCCCGTACAATAGTCGTTTTATTTGGATAAACCGGAGCGGCATTCATGTGGTGTTGGCCTAAACGAATTTGGGTAATTATCCAGACGATTTATATATATGGTTTGCTAGATCTGGTGCAAGTGCATATAAGGTCGTTATGGTTACAAAGGCTTGTATCCATGATGCCTCGTGGTCGCAAATACCGGCAGTTATCGGCGGCAGTACGCTTGCGTCTGGCGCTGGAGAGTCTGGGGCCGATTTTTGTAAAGTTTGGGCAGGTATTATCTACGCGGCCAGATTTGATACCGCCTGATTATGCTCATGAGCTGGCTCTGTTGCAAGACCGTGTGCCACCGTTTGACAGCGATGTGGCAATTAAGGTTATTGAAAGTGAGCTGGGTAAGCCACTGGAGGCGATTTATGCCCGTTTTAATCCGCAGCCGGTAGCCAGTGCTTCTATTGCGCAGGTACATGAAGCTTATCTGTTTAATGCAGATGGTGGTGTTGGTCAGAAGGTAGCAGTTAAGGTGTTGCGTCCGAATATTGCTCCAGTGATTGATCAGGATCTGGCACTGATGGCTATGGGTGCGCGCTGGGTGGAATGGCTGTTTGCTGATGGCAAGCGGCTGAAGCCGCGCGAGGTGGTGGCTGAATTCAAGAATTATCTGCATGATGAGCTGGATTTAATGAAAGAGGCCGCTAACGCCAGTTTACTCGGGCGCCAGTTCAGTAATAGTTCGATGCTGATTATTCCAGCAGTTTATTATGATTTTTGTGCCCGCCAAGTACTGACTATTGAGTGGATGGATGGTATTCCTGTTACCAGTCTGGGCAGGTTGCGTGAGAAAAATATTGATTTACGCCAGCTGGCTCGTTATGGGGTAGAAATTTTCTTTACTCAGGTGTTTGATAATGGATTTTTCCATGCGGATATGCACCCGGGAAATATTATGGTGGCGGATGACGGCCGTTATATTGCGCTGGACTTTGGTATTGTTGGCACTTTGACTGATTACGATAAACGTTATCTGGCGATTAATTTTCTGGCGTTTTTTAATCGCGATTATCATCGGGTGGCAGTGGCGCATGTGGAATCTGGCTGGGTACCGGCAGACACAAGGGTGGAGGAGCTGGAGGCAGCGGTACGTGCAGTATGTGAACCGGTTTTTAATAAGCCGCTGGCTGAGATTTCCTTTGGTATGGTGCTGATGCGGTTATTTGAAACCAGTCGCCGTTTTAATGTTGAAATTCAGCCGCAGCTGGTGTTATTGCAGAAGACGTTATTGAATATTGAGGGGCTAGGGCGACAGCTTGATCCCGAGCTGGATTTATGGGCGACAGCCAAACCGTTTTTAACCCGCTGGATGCATAACCAGATTGGTTTGAAAGCTCTGTGGAAAGCGATACGGCAGGAAGCTCCGGACTGGGCTCAGATGCTGCCAGTTCTGCCACGCAAGCTGAATGCTTTGGTAGATGAAAGGCAGCATCTGCAATGGCGTGATGCCTATGTTCATTTACTGCGTACTCAGCGACAGCAGAATTTCTGGCTGGCGGTAATTGCGCTGGTGATGCTGGCCATTTTTCTGTTTAAATGATAGTTGCTGCCTGCGTAACCCAAAGTTGTGGTGTGTATTCATTACTATATTGCTGGTATTGTGAAATCTGCTTAAAGTTATAGGCAGTATTTCAAAAGACAGATTTCAGGTTATAATTTTGTCATTGTTTCTATGTGGCGGCCTGTCCGCAGTATCTCATCTGTAAAGGAGTAGTCTTGTGTCGCGTGTGTATCCTTACCCTCTGATTGCAAAGGAAGGCTGGCCGTTTATTATTGGCAGTCTGGTGCTGAGCATATTAACGGCTATCTGGTGTGGATGGTGGTCGCTGCCGTTATGGGCACTGACAGTATTTGTGGTGCAGTTTTTCCGTGACCCGGCACGTGATATTCCCACGGGGCCGGAAGATGTATTAAGCCCGGCAGACGGGCGCATTGTTGTGCTGGAAAAAACTACTGACCCATATCGTGGTGTTAATGCGCTGAAAATCAGTGTGTTCATGAATGTGTTTAATGTTCACTCCAATCGCTGTCCAATTGATGGTAAGGTGGAGCGGGTAGATTATTTTAAGGGTAGTTTTCTGAATGCTTCAATGGATAAGGCTAGTGTGCAAAATGAGCGTAATGCGGTGCTGGCGGTAACAAAGACTGGCCGGCCGGTAACTTTTGTACAGGTTGCCGGTCTGGTGGCACGGCGTATCCTGTGTTATGTTAATGCACACGATATATTGCATCGCGGTAATCGTTATGGTCTTATCCGCTTTGGTTCGCGTGTGGATGTTTATCTGCCTGAAGATGCCACTGCGCTGGTAGCAATTGGTGATAAGGTAAGAGCCAGTAGTACAGTTTTGGCTACTTTGCCCTTACATGCGCCGCCGGCTGCCACTTCTGCGCCAGAAAATGGTGCCAATTCTGTGGACAACACCACAGAACAGGCTGATATGGTGAAAGAAGCCACCGACCGGGCAGCGCTAGCTGCACAGCATGTCCTGTCACAGGAATAAATATTATTTATTGTTATACAGGCTGTTTGCTCCTTTTCGGGATCAGGCAGCCTGTTGTTATTTAATCAGATAGCTTATGAGTGAAATTGCTAAAGCCAGTTTGACTGCCCAACAGGCAGCTGAACGGGTGTTGCTGGTAGGTGTCATGCTGGATAAGGATTTTCCGGTTGTGGCTGAGCGCCGTACAACGCTGTTTCAGTCGGCACTGGCTGAAGCACAGGAACTGGTGCGTGCCAGTGGGGCTGAACTGGTGGGCGTGATGACTTGTAAACGCCAGCAGCCGGATAGTGCATTGTTTGTGGGCAAGGGCAAGGCTGAAGAGCTGGCGCAGCAGGTAGCTGAGACTAAGATTGATCTGGTGGTATTCAATCATGCGCTGACGCCAACGCAAGAACGTAATCTGGAACGGTTGCTGCAATGCCGGGTATTGGATCGGGTGGGCTTGATTCTGGCTATTTTTGCACGGCGTGCGCGTAGTCAGGAGGGACGTTTGCAGGTAGAGCTGGCACAGCTGGTGCATTTGTCCAGCCGGCTGATACGGGGTTATGGGCATTTGCAAAGCCAGCGCGGGGGGATAGGGTTACGCGGGCCGGGTGAAACACGTCTGGAAACCGATCGCCGCCTTATCAGGCAGAAAATCACCCGTTTACGCCAGCAGTTGCAGCAAGTACGGCGGCAGCGGGCAACACAACGTAAAAGCCGTAATCAGGGTATGCTGCCTGCTTTTGCACTGGTAGGCTATACTAATGTGGGTAAGTCCAGTTTGTTTAACCGCCTGACTAAGGCACAGGTAGTGGCGGAAGACCAGCTGTTTGCTACGCTGGATAATACGGTGCGTCGCCTGTATCTGAATGATCAGACAAGTGTATTGTTGTCTGATACAGTAGGTTTTGTGCGTGATTTGCCGCATGGTCTAGTGGCTGCTTTTGCAGCTACGCTGGAAGAAACTGCGCTGGCTGATGTGCTGTTACATGTGGTTGATGTTACTCATCCGGAATTTGAACGGCAAATCGATGATGTGAATGCGGTGCTGAAAGAAATTAATGCAGCAAACATACCACAATTGATTATTTATAATAAAATTGACAAACTGGCTGCTGCGCAACGACCACAGGGTATCGTATGTGATGCACGAGGCCGTCCACAGGCAGTTTATATTTCAGTACAAGATGGTAGTGGACTGGCTGATTTGCGTACGGCCATGATTGAACTGGCTAACTTTAAGCATGTAAGACATGATGAACAGGTTGGTAGTTAATGCTGCCTACCGAGGATTTGATTAAAGATGACACAAGAACAAGCTAATATGATTAAACATAATCGTCCTAATCGTCCGAGCCGGCGCCGGCGGCTACGTGACAACAGTATTTATTTGTTGCCGAATGCATTTACGCTGGCTGCGCTGTTTGCGGCTTTTTATGCGATTACTCAGTCTATGCATGGTCATTATGAAATTGCAGCAATAGCAGTATTTATTTCTATGCTGCTGGACGGGATGGATGGACGGGTTGCACGCCTAACCAATAGCCAAAGTGCGTTTGGTGAGCAGCTGGACAGTTTGGCAGATATGGTGAGTTTCGGCGTAGCACCAGCGCTGGTTGCGTATAAGTGGCAGTTATTTCATTTCGGTAAAATTGGCTATTCAGTAGCCTTTATTTACTGTGCCTGTGCGGCTTTGCGGCTGGCACTCTTCAATACTCTGATTGGCAAGGTAAGCAAGAAATGGTTTATCGGGATTCCCAGCCCGACAGCTGCTGCTCTGGTGATTGGTCTGATCTGGGTAAGTCATACGTTTCACGGCTTACCTCATTTAAACTGGCTTTGCCTGATTATTACCCTGTTTGGTGGTTTGTCTATGGTAGTGCAGATACCTTTCTGGTCGTTTAAAGAAATTAATGTTTACCGCAAAGTACCTTTTTTTGTGATGATTTTGGCTGTAATCTTCCTGCTGGTGGTGACATGGGAACCATCGGTGGTGTTGTTTACATTTTTCCTGCTCTATAGTTTATCTGGCTATGTGATGTTTATCTGGCGCGTGCTAACCAAACGTAAATTTCAGCCAGAATCGTGATGAGGACTTATTTAGCGTTGTAAAAAATAAGCTGATGCATTCAATATAAAGGAGAATATTTATGGCAGTTAATTTATCTGTACCGAGTGATAAACAGATTTTGGCTATTGATGGTGTGCAGGTTTTCATTGGTCAGGCTGGAATCAAAAAGCCAAAACACGATGATTTAACTTTGGTGGTACTTAATAGTGTAAACAGCATTGGCGCTGTATTCACACAAAACCGTTTTTGTGCGGCACCTGTGCAGATTGCCAAGCAGCATTTGGCGGCCGGTACAGGAGTACGTGCACTGGTGATTAATACCGGTAATGCCAATGCCGGTACCGGCCAGCAGGGGCTGGCAGATGCAGAGTTTATTTGTGAAAAGGTAGCACAACAGATTGGCTGCCAAGCTTCAGAAGTACTGCCATTCTCTACTGGGGTGATTCTTGAGCCATTGCCAGTAGATAAAATTGTAGCAGCATTACCAAAAGTTAAAGTTGGACACTGGCCGCAGGCTGCGGCCGCAATCATGACTACCGATACTGTGCCCAAAATGGCTAGCCGTACCGTATATATTGATGGGCATAAGGTACACTTTACCGGAATTGCCAAAGGTTCGGGTATGATTCATCCGAATATGGCCACTATGCTCGGATTTGTGTTTACTGATGTATCTATAGCCCAGCCACTGTTACAACAAATGGTAGCAGAGGTGGCGGCCACAACATTTAATGCGATTACTGTGGATGGCGATACATCTACGAATGACAGTTTTGTGGTTGTGGCTACGGGTAAGTCTTCATTAAGTCGAATCGTTTCTATGTCCAGCAAGAATTATGCTGCGGTGAAAATTGTACTGGCTGATCTGGCACTGGAGCTGGCGCAGGCTATCGTGCGCGATGGTGAAGGTGCAACTAAATTTATTACTATTGATGTACGTCATGCGCTGACAGAAGCTGAAGCGCGGCAAGTGGGTTATGCAGTTGCTCGTTCACCACTAGTAAAAACCGCTTTTTATGCCAGTGATCCCAATCTGGGGCGTATTTTGTGTGCTATTGGCTATGCAGGAATCGCTGATCTTGATGTAGCAGCAATTAAAGTATATCTGGGTGATGTTTTGGTGGCAGAAAAAGGTGGGCGTGCCAGCAGCTATACAGAAGAGGCTGGTCAGCAGATAATGGCACAGGATGAAATAACCGTGATAATTGATTTGGCACGAGCTGAAGCGCAGGCGAAAATTTATACCTGTGATTTATCCAAAGAGTATGTGGCGATTAATGCTGATTACCGTAGCTAATTAGTTAGCTTACTCAAAAATAAACCCGCTGTTATAGCGGGTTTATTGTTTCAGCTGGATTATTTCTGTACCGCAGTCAGTTTGATTTCCACTTTCCATTCTGGATTAGCCAGAACAGCCTGAACACAGGCTCTTGCCGGTGCTTTACCAGAAGTAACCCAGTTGTCCCATACCTGATTCATGCCCGCATATTCCTGCATATCGCTCAGGTATATAACTGCTTCGCAGATATGCTGTTTGTCACTGCCACAGGCAGCTAGAATAGTATCTATCTGTGCCAGAACATTGGCAGTTTGTGCGGTGATGTCGGCATCCTCATTAGTGGGTACCTGTCCGGCGAGAAATATCAGACCATTGGCAATGGTGGCTTCTGCAAGGCGGTTACCGCTCTGGTAAAATTCGATACTCATGTACAGGCTCTTATAGTAGTAAAACAATGATGTTAGCACAGTTGTCCTTGCCTGAATTGATGAGGTGAAGTGATGAGTAAAAGTAAATTTCCAGTAACTCCTGCTATCCGTTTTTTGCGTGCGCACCAGATACCGTTTGAACCTCGTGAATATGCTTACGTTGAGCATGGAGGAACGGCACAATCGGCATTAGCACTGGGCGTGGACGAACATGCAGTGATTAAAACCATTGTGCTGCAAAATGAACACAAGCAAGGTTTGATTGTACTGATGCACGGTGACCGGCATATTTCTACACGCCAGCTGGCAAGAAAGCTGGGTATGAAGCATATAGAACCGGCCAGCCCGCAGCAGGCCAATAAATGGACGGGTTATCTGGTAGGTGGTACCAGCCCGTTTGGCAATAAGGCCGGGCTGCCGGTATATGTGGAGGAAAGTATTTATGCTTTGCCACTGATTTATATTAATGGCGGTAAGCGCGGTTTTCTGGTACAGATGCAGCCACAATATCTGTCTTGTTTGCAACCGCAATCCGTGCAGGTGGCAACAGAAATAGAATAATAAAGAGTGTTTACTATTACTGAACAGACCGGATAATCTTATTTCATTTGCCCGCGCTGGTAAGAATCATTGAAAGGCTGATAATGATGGTCGTGCAACTGCCGGGCAGCATCAGCTAACCAGTTGATATTGCGTAATAATACCCGTCCTTCCAGAATCAGGTCTGCCTGCTTGGTTTGCAGGATATATTCAGCCAGATCCGGACTATCCAGTAAGCCTACTGTCGCTACCGGAATATTCACGGCCTGTTTTATGGCAGTAGCAAACGGTGTCTGATAACCGCCATGTAGTGGCAAATCGGGGGCATAATCCATAACACCACCGGTGGATACATCAATAACATCAATACCATCTCGTTCAAGCCACTGGCATACTTGCTGCCAGTCGGCAATACTGTTTTGCTGACCACTTTGGTCGTAATCGGATAAAGACAAACGTACCCACAATGAGCCGGAGAACTGTGCGCGCATATCAGTGGCAATTTCGTGCAGCAAACGATATCGATTCGCTAACGAACCGCCATATTCATCCCCGCGCTGATTACTCAGTGGTGACAGAAATTCATTGATCAGATATCCATGAGCACCATGAATTTCAATAACATCTACACCAGCCTGTTGCGCACGCCTGCTTGCAGCCACAAAATCTGCCCGGATCTGTTTGATTTCGTCTAGGCTAAGTGCTTTGGGTGTTATTGAACTGGTATTGAAAGCGATGGCACTCGGTGCTACCGGCTGTTGTGCATCAACTGCCTTACGTCCGGCATGAGCCAGTTGGACACCAACCTTACTGCCCAGATAATGTAATGAATCTACCAGCTGGCTAAATTTTTCTGTCTGCTTATCGTCCCACAGACCTAAATCATACTTAGTAATGCGCCCATCTGGCTGTACAGCAGTCGCTTCAATAATAATCAGACCAACATTGGCAATGGCTCGCGCGCCATAATGAGCAAAATGAAACGGCGTAACTATTCCATCTTCCTTTTTTACTTCATACATACACATCGGCGACATAACTACGCGGTTTTTCAGCGACAGATTGCCAATGGTGACTGGAGATAATAATAATGACATGGCTTTTTCCTTTTTTATGTATTCAGTAATCTCGAAAATTTACTTAATTATCAGCATATTTTAAGGATTAGTCACGTAGATTGGCGCGGTGTAGCAGTTATAAGGTGAATTATGCTAATAGAGTTTATTTATATGTAAAGATTTATTGGGGTTGATAGCCACGCTATTGTTGCATAAAGATGGCTAGTATTTAATTTAAAACAATAAAATTGCAACAAAAGGTTATTTGGCTATTCCATTGCTGTATATATTGTGTTAATTTTTGTATTAAGAAATAGAGCAATAGGGCTGATGATGAAGTCTGGATGGCAGAAAATTCTGATTTTTATGCTGCTGTGGCAGGTATTGCTGCTAGCTGGCTGTGATTATTATGTAAACGAACAGCCGGAAAAACAACCAGCGCAGCAGGTACAGGAACCATTCCGCAATCAGGATAGTCGTGGGCGTTATGACACCATTGGTAAGCTGGGTACTCACTCCATCAGTATCCCGGCAGGGGTGATTGATGGCTGGGCGCGCTATGTTGGCGATCCGGGTGATTTTGCCGATCCGAAAATCAAAGCGAAATACCAGCGTCCACCTAAAACCTATGATTTAGCAATTGAGTCATTTGGCTTTCAGTATCGGATTACTGATGGCGATGTCTATACCTCCTTCCGGCAGACAGAAGAGGATTATCGTCGCGATAATGAGACTCTAATTCCGTATGGCAAACCTTTCCCGTGGGCAAGTGTTAGTGCCTATGGTGTCTATGGTGCGGCGCCATTGAATTTTAATGCCTATGTGCAGGAAGGCTTTAAGATATCAAAAGAAGTAACCGATATTGATTATATCCAGCAGGAACAACCACTGTATGGCTTAACTGTGTATAAGGCAAATAATGGTATTAATCCAGAAACAGGCGAGCCGTGGAAATCGGATACCCTTGCCAGAGATCGAATGATTCATAAAGATCAGGCGGGTAATATTAAAACCTATATCGACTGTCAATTTACTCAGTATGTAAATATTTGTGATCATATGTTTTATAACGATGACTGGCATATCAAAGTTCTTATTGGTTATAACCGTGTTTATCTACCGAAGTGGCAGGAGATGGAGGACAGGGTTATACAGATACTGAATAGCTGGCGGGTAAGCCCAGAAGGCAAGCTGCTGGAGAAACAGATTGGTAAGGCCTAGTTTTTGGTTTTGTCCGAAGTGGGCACGGTGTAGCAATTACTGGGCAAGTTATGCTAATTGAGTTTATTTTTATGTAAAGATTTATTGGTCTTGATAGCCGCACTATTGTTGCATAAAGATGGCTAGTATTTAATTTAAAACAACAAAATTGCAACAAAAGGTTATTTGGCTATTCCATTGCTGTACATATTGTGTTAATTTTTGTATTAAGAAATAGAGCAATAGGGCTGATGATGAAATCTGGAAGGAAGAGAATTCTGATTTTTATGCTGCTGTGGCAGGTATTGCTGCTAGCCGGCTGTGACTATTATGTGAACGAACAGCCGGAAAAACAACCAGAGCAGCAGGTACAGGAACCATTCCGCAATCAGGATAGTCGTGGGCGTTATGACACCATTGGTAAGCTGGGTACTCACTCCATCAGTATCCCGGCAGGGGTGATTGATGGCTGGGCGCGCTATGTTGGCGATCCGGGTGATTTTGCCGATCCGAAAATCAAAGCGAAATACCAGCGTCCACCTAAAACCTATGATTTAGCAATTGAGTCATTTGGCTTTCAGTATCGGATTACTGATGGCGATGTCTATACCTCCTTCCGGCAGACAGAAGAGGATTATCGTCGCGATAATGAGACTCTAATTCCGTATGGCAAACCTTTCCCGTGGGCAAGTGTTAGTGCCTATGGTGTCTATGGTGCGGCGCCATTGAATTTTAATGCCTATGTGCAGGAAGGCTTTAAGATATCAAAAGAAGTAACCGATATTGATTATATCCAGCAGGAACAACCACTGTATGGCTTAACTGTGTATAAGGCAAATAATGGTATTGATCCGGAAACCGGTGAACCGTGGAAATCGGATGTCAATGCCAAGGATATTTTGCTTAAAAAAGATCAGGCGGGCAATATTAAAACCTATATTGATTGTCAATTTACTCAGCATATCAATTTTTGTAGTCATATGTTTTATAACGATGACTGGCATATTCAGGTACGGATGATCTATAACCGGACGTATCTGTCTCAGTGGCAAGAGATGGAGGGCAGGATTATGCAGATATTGGATAGTTGGCGGGTAACACGGGAAGGCAAGCTGCTGGGGAAACAGATTGGTAAGGCCTAGTTTTTGGTAGTGGTACAACTGATTAATTATCACAAGGAGAGTACTATGTTTGAAGCACAAAAAGTCAGCAGAAGCGAAATTCAGGCATGGCGGAATCGGATTAAAAATGGTGATTTGTCCGATGTGGGCGCGGTGTACCAGCAACTAGCTGAGCGTGGCTATCATTATGCCAGTTGGGCTTATGGGGTAGAGTCTGCGGATACTATTACTGGTCATGGTGCGCTGGAATTTATGCAGGCGGTGGCGACAGAGAAGCAGCATATTTTGACGCAGGATCAGACTAATAAAATCCGCAAGGAGATGGCTATGGCTTATCTGGATACATTAGAAAAGAATGCCGGAGCAGGCAGTATTAGCCAGGATATTTCCTATAAAGAGATGCGGGAATTTCATATCAGTGTATTTAACAATAATAATCTTGATATTAACTACTGGACGCTGTATGAGCCGATGCGCTTGATCGAACGCTATGCTTCAGCCAAGCTGCCTAACGGACAGGTACTTTCGGGCGAAAATATTGTTGAATTACTGTGGGAACGGATGTGGAAAACCGGCGGAACCGTTATAAATGGTTTGTCCTGTAGTTATGAGCTATTTAATATAGTAAAGGATATTAAGGGTGGCCATATTTATATTGATAAAATTACTGGAATGCCAACGTCAACCACTGCAATAAATCTATACTGGTATACTGAGCATTTAGGTACAGACCAAATTTCGCCAAATCCGAAACATAATGGCTATGCAGAAATCACTATTTCTGCTTCTGATCAGGCTGTGGCTGCCAATTGGATCAATAACACTAAAATGGTTGATTCCTTTAAGAACTTTTTAGTGGAACATGCACGCGAAGGTTCACAAAATTTATGGTACAAGGACTATGTTTCTCCATTTTATCAATATACAGGCAGCTATTTTGCCAATCAGAAAAATACCGATGCGGAACAACAACAGTTTAGATTCAATTGGTCATTAGTGGGAGGAAAAGGGCTAACACAATGGGTTATTGCAGCAGTATTAAATACTAATAGCATTAATTCATCCAATCCAAGAGTTAATAGTATTAATGAGAATAATTTTGCCGAAAAAGGGGTGGGATTTGTTTTTGATCCGGTGAATGGGCATCGTCAGGAAATTGCCGGCCAGCCGGGCAAGTTTGAATTTAAATATCAACTGGCATTTATTGATGAGCTGCCAGAAAAATTATTAATGCAGTTGCAGGCATGGGAAAAGCAGGGCAATAAGCAGTTGGTATCGCTGTATCTGAATGCGCTGATGCAGCTGAATCCGGTGGTGGTACTGAATCCAGACAAAATGCCGGTGGTGCGGGCGATTAAGGATGTAGGCGAAGACTGGATTAAGGTGCGCACGTGGATGATTCAGGAAATGCGTCTGGCTCAGGCAAATGAATATAAAAAAGCATTAGAAGGTAAAGCGCTAACTCATGAAACTTCGGCTTTAAAAATGTCACAGGCTTATAGTTATAAGCAACAAAAATCATTAGTTGAGTCGATTCGTAAACAATACGGCTTTGGTGCGGAGGATGCTATTTTATTCCGTGACGAGCAAACGAAGCAAAGCTGGTGTACGGATGCTAATGCCGGCAATAATGCCCATCAGGTGGTGATGCTGGGTAATGGCAATACCAGAGTGGTGGGTGGCAAACAGGCGGATGTGATTTTCGGTGGTAAGGGTAATGATGATATTACTGGTGGAGCCGGTAATGATTATCTGTTTGGCGGAGCCGGCAATGATACGCTCAGGGGCGGTACGGGCAATGATATTCTCGCTGGCGGAGATGGTGTAGACCGGTATTATTTTAATGCCGGTGATGGTCAGGATAAGGTTTACGATACTGACGGACGTGGTGTGGTTTATTTAAATAATAAACAAGTTTCACAATACAGATGGACAGCAAAAAACAAAAATAACTGGCTTTCAGATGATAATAAATGGCATATGTATCTGGATGAAGTTAGTGGTGATCTGGTGATTCAGTCGTTGACTAATAAAAATGATGTTTTAACGATTGTGGGCTGGAATGAGATGAAGGGTGGCAAGCTTGGTATCAATCCGCCCAGATTAAATGGTAATAATAACAATAAGATCAATAAAATTGTTGGTGACTGGCGCACGAAGATTATTCATGAGGAGGGGTATTTTAATCTGGATAAATATTATGCCGGCAGATATTACTGGGGCTGGAAAAACCGCAATGCCAAGGGTGAGATTGTTAATGGTGTGATTGAAAAGGGCTTTGAGGATGTGATCAAAGGCACAGACGGCGCCGATGAGATTTATGGTCTGGGTGGTGGAGATGCGATTGACGGTATGGGCGGCAACGATATTATTTTCGGCGGCGATGGTTCGGATTTACTTACCGGCGGTGGTGGCTCTGACATCATTAAAGGCGGTGCCGGTGATGATTTTATCTGGGCGAATAATCATTTAACCGTGAAAGATCGCATCCGCCCGGGTGAGCGCTGGAAGATGCCGGCTGATGGTAAAAAGCTGATTTATGCTGGCCCAAACTGGGGTGTATATATAGATCATAACGATGTTACGATATTTGATGGTATCAGCAAAGCGGTTGATGATGCTGCGAATGTGGGCGGCGACTTTTTATATGGCGGTGATGGCAGTGATCATATTGTAGGCGGTAATCTGAATGACTATATTGAAGGTGATTCAGTAGCTTCGGGCAGCACAGAACAGGGAGACGACAGTATCTATGGTATGGCCGGTAATGATTATATTGTCGGTGGTAAGGGAAATGATATTTTATATGGTGATGGTATTATCAAGCCAGGATTTCTGAATACTCTGGATGGTGCCTTGCATGGGAATGACTATATTGATGGTGGTGATGGCAATGATAAGATAGTTGGCGGTGGTGGCAATGATGTCATTATCGGCGGCGCGGGCAACGATAAGATCTGGGGTGATGATAATATTGATGAAAAAACGGGACTGAATGCTAAATATCATGGCAATGACACTATTTATGGCGGTGCCGGTAATGACGAGATAATCGGTGGAGGGGGTGATGACTATCTATATGGTGACGATGGTGATGACCGAATCTGGGGAGATGATGGGAAATCCAGCGCTCCCCACCCTGAACTTAAAGGTAACGACCATATCTGGGGCGGAGCCGGCAATGATTATCTGGATGGTGGTTATGGCGATGATGTGATTCATGGCGGCGATGATAATGACAACATTATCGGTGGAGCCGGCAATGACGAGCTTTATGGCGATGACGGCGATGATAAAATTTTTGGTGATTGGCTCAATGGGAATATTACCGAGCATGGTAATGATTTTATTGATGGCGGAGCGGGCAATGATCTGCTGATCGGCGGAGGCGGTGATGACTGGATTATCGGCGGTGATGGCGATGATGTGCTCTGGGGCGATGACAATCAGGCCAATCATGAGCTGAATAAGGAGATGGCGGGGAATGATTATCTTTCTGGTGGCGCCGGCAATGATATGTTAATGGGCGGCTATGGCGATGATACGCTGGATGGTGGCATCGGTAATGACGTGCTCGTTGGTGGTGGCGGTCGCGATATTATTTATGGCGGCGCTGGTGACGATCAGATAGCCGGTGATTTCAGTTCGGGTGTTGGTATGAATATTGTGGCGACGGATGATAGCTATAACGATAGGATTTACGCTGGTGACGGTAATGATGTGGTAATGGGACAGCTGGGTAATGATGTGATCTATGGCGGTGCCGGCAATGATGTTTTATTCGGTGATCAGAGCTGGAATAGCCCTAAAGAAGCTCGGCCGCAGGATAATGGTAATGACACGATCTATGGTGAAGATGGTAATGATTATATAGATGGTGGCTATGGTAATGATTACCTTGATGGTGGTACGGGGCAGGATACTATTTTTGGCGGAGGTGGTAATGATGTGATTTATGGTGGAGATGGGAATGATTTTCTCAGTGGCGGTGATATGATGAATGTAAATGATACGGACACTGCTGGCGGTGATGATGTGATTTATGGCGGTGCCGGCAATGATACGATTTTCGGCGGTGAAGGTAATGATCTGTTGCAAGGGGATGAGGGAAATGATTTTCTTTATGGCGGTAATGGCAACGATCGGATTTATGGCGGAGAGGGTCGTGACTGGCTGTATGGCGGCAAGGGTAATGATTATCTGAACGGGGGAGCAGGTGATGATATCTTTGTATTCAATAGTGGCGACGGTATGACAACGATTGAGGATTACAGTGGGCAGTCGATAGTGATTGTGGATGTACCGCTGGATAATCTGTCGATCAGTGCATATGAGAAGGGTATTAAGGTTACTAATGGTGTTAATGGGGATGTAATCTATCTGGTTGGTTACTATCTGGATGGACGTGCCGGCAGTCTGAATATGAATAATCTGTTTTTTGCGCAGCCGGCTGATGGCACTAATTCCTATGTAATGCGCTCTTTGCAGCAGATAGCTAATAATGTGCATCACCACAATGCTGCTAATTATGATCACATTATTGAAGGTAATGATAAGGCCAATGAGCTTTTTGGTACGGCAGGCAAGGATCTGATGTACGGCTACGGCGGTGATGATATTTTACATGGCAATGGTGGCAATGATTTGCTTGATGGTGGTGATGGCAATGATACGCTGTATGGTGATGCCGGAAATGATCAGTTGTTTGGTGGTGCCGGAGAGGATGTTCTCGAAGGTGGTAGTGGTAATGATTTTCTGGTTGGCGGTAGCTGGCAGCGGGATCGTTATGTGTTCCGAGCCGGTCATGGCAGTGATGAGGTATTTGATCAGGCAGCCAATGAGTTGCAGGGCGATATTCTGGATTTTGTTGACTATCGCAGTGATGAGTTGCGGCTGAGACAGAGTGGCTCTGATCTGATTATTGGTCATGTTGGCTCTAATGATCAGGTACGGCTGGATAATTGGTTTGCTGGGGAGTCTTACCGGCAGTATCAGGTTCATACGGCGGATGGTATGCACTATACAGCCAAACAGGTACAGCAGCTGGTAGGGGCGATGGCTACTTTCTCTAGTGGCAGCGGTGAAGGCCGGATATGGGCTGCGGATGAGTTGAAGCAATTTGCGCCTCAGAATACTCTTGCAGCCTACGGTTAAGTAAAAATCGGTGTTGTAAAGGTAAGCCTGCAAATTATATTTGCAGGCTTTTTATTGTGGGTGGTAATGGGTGGGAAAACGCTGGGTTTGGTTTGTTCTTTTGCTAATCTGTGGCGGATGATGGGATGCTGAGCCGGTTTTTTATGTGTATTTGTTATGGTATTTTTTTGTTACCAGAAGTTGCTGTAAATGAGGCGACGATTGGCTATAAATGAATATTATGTAAGATAAAGTGATTTTGTTTATATGCTTGCAAGTAAGATTTTTCTGTAATTGGTTTGTTTATAATTTATGACACAAATCTCCATGTATAAATCCTTGCCAGTCAATATCAATATCTTTGCCAAATGCGATAACTTTAAATAATTCGCCCATTTCATGTGCGTTGAGCAGGGTATGGCAGGCTGAGGCTGCCTGGATGTAGGCTGTATCTTCTGGCTTGCCGGTTTGTGCCAGTAATTCGGTTATGCCCAGATTGAGCAGGAATGTTGCCTGATTGGTGTAACCAATTAAGTCTAGATGGTTATCGATTGCGGCGTCGGCAATGCGGGTGAAGTTGATATGGGCTGTTAGGTCGGTTAGGCCGGGGTAGTAAAAGGGGTTATGAATGGTGTGATGGCGATAATGTCCGATCAGGGTACCTTGCCGGCGCTGCGGGTGATAATACTGTGCTGCATCAAAGCCATAATCAATCCAGATCATGGCTCCGCGTTGCAGTTTTTGCGCCAGTGTGGCGATGAATGCATATTGTTGTGGATGCAGTTCGGATTGATAGGGTTCTGCTGTTGCGGGGAAGGTTTGCAGTATCTGCTGTTGTGCAGCCGGATTGTTAAGGGGACGGGGTTGCCATTTTAATTGGCCGTCCAGCCAGCTGACGCCCATCTCTGCTATCTGATTTCCATGACGTTGATAAACCGGTACTGGTATGGCATCCAGAACTTCATTACCGAGCAGTATGCCATCAAATTGTGCTGGTAACTGGGTTAAATGGGTAACTTTATCTGCCTGCGCAGGGGCATGGGTATGAATGTATTCACGCTGGCGCTGCGCCAGTTCTGCTGACAGTTCGATGATGTAGTAGTGTTGAAGCTGGCTGTGGTGCAGTGCTGGCAGGATAGATGCGGCCAGCTGGCCGGTGCCGGCACCAAATTCGTAAATGTTACCTGCGGTTTGGGGTAATAGTGCATTCAGTTGTTGTGCCAGTGTCTGGCCGAATAGTGGTGTCAATACTGGTGCGGTAATAAAGTCACCATCCCTGCCAAATTTTTGTGCACCGCCGGTGTAATAACCATACTCGGGTGTGTAAAGCGCCATTTGCATATAGTCTGTAAAAGACAGCCAGTTATTCTGTTGCTGGATTTTTTGCTGAATAAGTGCTGTCAATGTCTGAGAGCTGGCTAGGGCAGCTTTTTCAGGGCTGGGTAAGTGATCCATGGGATAGACGGTGAAAATTGTAAGGAGGAAGTCATTATAAACGTTGATTTTAATCTGTGTCTGCCCGGATAAAGTATCGCAAAAGGCACAGGTAATCTGGTTTGGATGAATGGTAATTTAATATGTTGAAATAATTGTGTTTTATGCTTTCGGTTGCTTTTCTATATAGGTAAAGTTTGACTGGATTACGTTGACCCTGTATGCAAAATTGCCTTATAGTGTGAATAAGTGTGTAAAGGTGTGGCAAAGTGGGGGATAATCCCGTTACGGTGAACTGGAGCTGAATGATGTTTGGCGGCGCGTACGAGTTGAGTATAGACAGTAAAGGGCGACTGGCCATTCCGGCTAAATTTCGCGATTTGCTGGCGCGTCATTTCACTCCGGTTCTGGTGGCTACACTGGAAAAGCGCACGCATTTGCTGTTGTATCCTGAGTCATCATGGCGCAGTGTGGAAGCGCAGTTATTGCAGCTGCCTGTGGCGGGTAACAGGGTATTGCAGGCTTATCAGAATTTGCTGTTGCATAATGCGGATACGATGGAGCTGGATAGTGCCGGCAGGGTATTGTTGCCGGCGCATTTGCGCCGTTTGGTGAATTTTGAACGTGAGGTTTATGTGGTGGGTCGTGCCAATCGCATTGAGGTATGGGGTAGGGCTCTGTGGGAAGAACAGAATAATGCCGCACTGGATATGGATGAAGACATGCTGGCAGCAGAGTTGGGCAAGACTCAACTGCAATTATGAGTGAACTGATGAGTAATGGCGGCCATGTGACTGTTCTTTTGAATGAGGCAGTTGCTGGTTTACAGGTGCAGCCCGCTGGGGTGTATGTTGATGGAACTTTTGGCCGTGGCGGTCATTCGCGCCTGATTCTGTCGCAGCTGGGCGTTGATGGCCGGCTGGTTGTTTTTGATAAGGATCCGCAGGCGATAGCTGTGGCGAAGCAACTGGCACAGCAAGATGGGCGGGTGCTGGTAGTGCACGAGGGTTTTTGTGCACTGACTCGCTCATTGGAGCAGCTGGGTATCAGGCAGATAAATGGTGCGTTGTTCGATCTGGGTATTTCATCCCCGCAGATTGATGAGGCTGGCCGTGGTTTCAGTTTTCGCTTTGATGCGCCACTGGATATGCGTATGGATACTACGCGTGGACAGTCGGCAGCCCAATGGTTGGCAGTAGCTGAAGAGCAGGCTATACATGAGGTGATTAGAAATTATGGTGAAGAGCGGTTTAGTCGCCAGATTGCACGCGCAATCGTGGAACAGCGGGAAGAAATGCCGATTACCACAACCGGCCAGCTGGCGCGCCTCGTGGCGCAAGTCGTCCGTACTCGTGAGCGCGGCCAGGATCCGGCCACACGTACCTTCCAGGCCATTCGTATCTTTATTAACGGTGAACTGGAAGAAATAACGGCTGTGCTGCCACAGGCGATGGATTGTTTGGTGGCTGGTGGCAGGCTGGCAGTGATTTCGTTTCATTCGCTTGAGGATCGTATTGTTAAACGTTTTATGCAGCAATACAGTCGGCCGGCGCCTTTACCGCGCTGGGCTGTAGTTAAGGAGGCTGATCGTGAGCAACCGCCGCTGCGTTTGATAGGCAAGGCGCAAAAGCCCACTTCGGCTGAGATTGAAGCCAATCCGCGTGCTCGTTCAGCAGTATTGCGTGTGGCAGAACGCTGTTGTTAGATAAAAATTTATGGTTGGTTGATTATGAATAAAATCAACATTATTTTGCTTTTGTTGGTGCTGGCTTCAGCTTTTGCTGTGGTAACAGTACAGGATCGTTCGCGCCAGTTTTTTATTGCATTGGATAAGGCGCAAAAAGGAGAAAATCTTCTGAATGAGGATTTCAGTCGTTTAAAGTTAGCGCAGGCAAGGTTATCTAATCATCAGTTGATTCTGGATGCTTCAGCACGGCAGGGTTTGCATTCGCCAGCACTGGCCGAAACGCAGATGCTGGCTGCACCGCAGACAGTTAAATGATGATATGCGCGGGCAGAGAATAATGGAATGCTGCTTTTGGGCAGTTATATCCGGCAGTGGAACAAACTACTATGTTAATTAAAAACGATTATAAGCCGCGTATGCTCCCCCGTGAGGTGAAACAGGCTAAGCCTGTGACAAGCAACGGGCGAATTGTGTTGGTGCTGGGTACGCTGGCTATGGCATTTGCTATGTTAATCGGACGTGGTATTTATTTGCAGACTGAAAAGCATGAATTTCTGAAAGAGCAGGGTGATCAGCGCTTTGTTCGTACTCTGCCTCTGGTGGCTACCCGTGGCACGATTACTGACCGTAATGGGGCTGCTCTGGCTATCAGTGCACCAGCAGATTCTTTATATGCAGTGCCTTCGGCTATGGAGCAGATGCCCGCTGATTCTGAGCTGCAACAGTTGTCTGCTTTGATTGATGTACCGGTGTCTACGATTAAAAGCCGTCTCAGTCGCAATAAGGATTTTATTTATCTGAAACGGCAATTGTCGCCAGAGATTGTAGAAAAGGTGGCTGCGCTGAATATTAAAGGTTTGGCCTTTCAACATGAAAGTAAACGTCATTACCCGATGGGATCGGTTTTTTCTCATATTATTGGTTTTACCAATATTGATGGTAAGGGGCAGGAGGGGCTGGAACTGTCGCGTGAAAGTATGCTGCATGGGGTTGACGGAGCTAAGGTTGTACTGCGCGATAATAAAGGTAATATTGTTGATAGTCTGGATTCACCGCGTAATCAGGCACCGAAGAATGGTGCCGATATGGTGCTGTCAATAGATCAGCGTATTCAGTCTATTGCCTATGAATCTTTAAATAAGGCAATGCAGTATCACACTGCTTCGGCTGGTTCGGTAGTTGTGCTGGATGGTAAAACCGGTGAGATTCTCGCACTGGTTAATTCACCGGGTTATGATCCTAATAATCCGGGTGCGGCTGAAAGCGATGCACGGCGTAACCGTGCTGTTACTGATATGATTGAGCCGGGTAGTGCAATGAAGCCGTTTACTATTGCTAAGGGGCTGGATAGCGGCAAAATCAGGCCGGGCACGGGTTTCAATACTATGCCGTATAAAATCGGGCCGGCTACGGTGCGGGATACGCATAATTACCCTTATCTGGATGTGCGTGGCATTATTCAGAAGTCGTCTAATGTGGGAACAAGTAAGATTTCTGCGATGTTTACGCCGGAAGAAATGTACAATTTGTATACTTCTATTGGTTTTGGCCACCGGATGCATTCGGGTTTTCCGGGGGAAACACCGGGGGTGGTGCGTGACTGGCACAACTGGCGTCCGATTGAGCAGGCTACTATGTCTTTTGGTTATGGTATTCAGATGAGTTTACTACAGCTGGCGCGGGCATATACTATTTTCACCAATGATGGGGAGTTATTGCCGGTGAGCTTTCTTAAGCTGGACAAGATACCACAAGGTGAACGTATTATTCAGTCCAAAACAGCGCGGGAAGTGCGCCATATGATGATTGCTGTTACTCAGCCTGGTGGTACTGGTTTGCAGGGTGCTATAGATGGGTATGATGTTGCAGCTAAAACTGGTACGGCAAGAATGCTGGTAAACGGGCGTTATTCTGATTCTAAGCATATGGCTACATTTATTGGTTTTGCACCGGCGGATAATCCGCGTGTGATTGTGGCTGTCAATATTCAGAATCCTACTACTAATGGTTATTATGGTGGTCCGGTTTCTGGCCCGGTATTTCATGATGTTATGGTGGGTACGCTGAATGTACTGGGTGTCTCGCCTACAAAGCCGGTAAAGACTGGTTTGCATTCTGAAAGGCATTAATCTTCTGACAATCTGTGCTTGCACAGATTGTCTGTCTGTTTGTATCTGATAGAAATGTTCGAAACGGCTGTGTTATGTTTTCCCTGAAAAATCCTTTAGCAGAATATCATTTAAGTGCTCAAACTCGTGCACTGGTTGCGGATCGTACTCTTCGGGTTGACAGCAGACAGGTACAGCCGGGCGATGTATTTGTGGCCTGTCAGGGTGAATACGCTGATGGACGCGATTTTATTCAGGCTGCTATTGATAAGGGTGCTGTATTTGTATTCTGGGATGATGATGGTCGGTTCAGGTGGCAGGCTAGCTGGAAGGTAGCAAATGAGGCTGTAGTGGATTTGCGTCAGCGTGCCGGATTGGTGGCTGCTGCCTGTTATGACTATCCGGGCAGGGATCTATCCATCTGGGGTGTAACTGGAACCAATGGTAAAACTTCGGTGTCACAATGGCTGGCACAGGCTGCTGATATTCTTGGGAAAAAATGTGCCATTATGGGTACGGTAGGCAATGGCTACTGGCAACAGTTACATGACAGTGTTAATACGACTATGGATGCGGTTGCCAATCAGACATGGCTGCGCCGGTTTGTGCAAGAGGATGCGACAGCTGTGGCCATGGAGGTGTCTAGTCATGGCTTGGATCAAAGTCGTGTGGTTGGTGTGCCTTTTGCCAGTGCGGTATTTACTAATCTGACCCGTGATCATTTGGATTATCATCATAGTATGCGGAACTATGGGGCATGTAAAGCTTCATTGTTTTACTGGTCTGGCCTGCAACATGCTGTTATTAATATCGATGATGAATTCGGCTATGAGTTGTGGCAGGATTTGCGCCGTGCTCGTTCGCATTTAACTATATTGGCTTATGGCTTTCATGCACAGGCCGATATTCATATTTATCAGTTTCAGGCCTCTGCCAGTGGTATGCAGATACATTTACGTACACCGTGGGGTGAAGGTGTTGTGCATACGCGTTTGCTCGGGCGCTTCAATGCTCAGAATCTGGCTGCCTGTGTTGGTGTATTGTGTGCCAATGGCTTTGCTTTTGATGAGGTGCTTGCTGTGTGGCCGCAGATTCATCCGGCTACCGGACGTATGGATTGTCTGATGGGAGATAAACAGCCATTGGTGGTTGTTGATTATGCCCACACGCCAGATGCGCTGGAAAAGGCGTTGGCTACTTTACAGGAAATCAAACCAGCCGGTGCACATTTGTGGTGTGTTTTTGGTTGTGGCGGTGATCGTGATGCGGGTAAGCGACCATTAATGGGGGCAGCAGCTGATGCCGGAGCCGATTGTGTGGTGGTAACTAGTGATAATCCACGTACGGAGAATCCGCAGGCAATTATTGCCGATATTTTACCGGCAATTAAGGCGCCGGTGCTGGTTGAGGCAGACCGTGGCAGTGCGATTCACTATGCTGTGCAACATGCAGCAATTGGTGACATTGTGCTGATTGCGGGTAAAGGTCATGAAACCTATCAGGATATCGGTGGTCAAAAGCAGCATTTTTCTGATTTTGAAGTGGCTCAGGCTGCTTTGCGTCAACGCACCTGATGTCTATGTAACTGTTGGTAGAACATGCTCAATTTAGATCTGGATTTTATTTATCAAGCTTTTGGACAGGTGTTGTCTGTCGCTAATCAGCCGGTAACGCGGGTGGTTATTGACAGCCGTCAGATTCAGCCGGGCGATGTGTTTGTCGCGATTCAGGGTGAACGCTTTGATGGTCATGATTTCATTGATGAGGTATTGGCTCAGGGTGCTCGGTTATGTATTGTCAGTCGGGATGACTGTCAAAATAAGGCGCATTGTCTGGTAGTAGCAGATACTGAGAAGGCATTAGGGCAGCTGGCTCACGCTTGGCGAATGGCGGTTAATCCGGCATTGCAGGTTTTTGGTATTACTGGTTCGGCCGGTAAAACCACTGTAAAGGAAATGCTGGCGGCTATTTTGCGTCATTATGCCGGCAACGAAGCTGTTCTGGCCACTACAGGCAATTTCAATAATCATATTGGTTTGCCATTAACGTTGTTGCAGCTACAGCCACAACACCGCTATGCGGTAATTGAAATGGGTATGAATCATGCCGGTGAACTAGGTTATTTAACCAGTCTGGCCTGTCCGGACTATGCGCTGGTTAATAATGCTTTGCGTGCTCATATCGGCTGTGGTTTTGCAGATGTGGCTGATATTGCCCGTGCTAAAAGTGAAATTTATGAGGGTTTGGGTGCGGATGGAATTGGCTTTGTTCCTGCTGATGATAGTCAGTCTGCTATTTGCATTGCTGCTTTACGTGATAAGCGTTATATCTGTTTTGGTACGGAGCAGGGAGATGTACATGCTGAAAATATTGTCTTGCAGCCTTTAGGTATCTGTTTTGATTTGCATAGCCCGCAAGGGGTAATTAATTTACAGGTGCCGGTGCCGGGATTGCATATGGTGCACAATGCTGTGGCTGCCTGTGCACTGGCGCTGGCAGCCGGTTTGCCTTTGACGGCTTTGCGCGGACTCAATGAGTTTGAAAATGCTAAGGGTCGATTGCAACAGAAACGCGGTGTTCATGGTGCTCTTGTGATTGATGATACTTATAATGCCAATCCGGATGCGTTCAAGGCTGCTATTGATGTTCTGGCTGCATTTGCGGCGCCAAGGATTATTGTTATGGGTGCTATTGGTGAACTGGGCAGTAATGCTCCTGCTTTACATGCTGAAGTCGGTGCTTATATCAGAAAGCGCGGCATAGAGGCTGCTTTTTTTATCGGTGACAATTGTCAGTATGCGGCAGAAGCTTATGGCGTTGCAGAAGCGCTTTATCAGGACAGAAGCAGGCTGATTGACGATTTACGTGCATGGGATCAGCAGACGGCTACTATTCTGGTGAAAGGTTCGCGTTTTATGCATATGGAAGATGTGGTACAGGCATTGACGCAAGAATAAGCTGTAGATAGTTATCGTCAAGCTGGATTGAACAACTTAGAATACCGTTTTGTGCGGTTCAGGCTGCCTTGAATGACTGTTTTCATTCGGGCAGCAGTGATTATCAGATTAACCGTCATGGCTTTGTCCGTGGCAAGGGAAAACAACCATGCTGTTGTGGTTAGCAGAACTTTTTCATTACTGGATAAATGGTTTTCATTTATTTCAATATACTACTTTTCGTGCTGTGATGGCGGCACTCACTTCTATGGGCTTGAGTCTGGCATTCGGGCCATGGATGATTCGTAAATTAACCCAGCTCAAGGTGGGGCAGGCCGTACGCGATGATGGTCCTAAAACTCATCTGATCAAAACGGGTACGCCGACTATGGGCGGTACGCTGATTTTAATGGCCATTACTGTAACAACTTTATTATGGGGCAATTTGGCTAATCCTTATATCTGGGTACTTTTGCTGGTGATGCTGAGTACTGGTGCTTTGGGCTTTTATGATGACTGGAAAAAAGTAGTCTATAAGGATCCGCACGGTGTTTCGGCTAAATTTAAAATGGTATGGCAGTCCGCGGTGGCGCTGATTGCCGGTCTGGTGCTGTTTTATGCTGCACACTTAAGCTCAACAACTACTTTTATTGTGCCATTTTTCAAGGAAATTACTTATCCGCTGGGTGGTATTGGCTTTGTGGTTCTGACTTATTTTGTGATTGTTGGTACTTCTAATGCAGTCAATCTGACTGATGGTTTGGATGGACTGGCTGCTTTTCCAATAGTGTTGGTGGCTGCCGGTTTATCTATTTTCGCCTATGTTAGCGGCCATGCTGAATTTGCCCATTATTTGCAGCTGCCGCATGTGCCCGGTGCCAATGAAGTGATGATTTTCTGTGCTGCCGTTTGTGGTTCCTGTCTGGGATTTCTATGGTTTAACGCCTATCCGGCGCAAGTATTTATGGGCGATGTCGGTGCGTTGGCACTGGGTGCAGCACTGGGTACAATTGCGGTGATTGTGCGTCAGGAAATTGTGCTGGTGATTATGGGTGGCTTATTTGTGGTTGAAGCTTTGTCTGTCATGTTACAGGTAGGGTCATACAAGTTACGGCGCAAGCGTATTTTTTTGATGGCGCCGATTCACCATCATTTTGAGCAGAAAGGCTGGAAAGAAACGCAAGTTGTTGTACGTTTCTGGATTATTACTATGATGCTGGTATTGGTGGGATTGTCTTCGCTGAAAATTCGTTAGTGGTAACAGGAATATAATAGATAGTATCTTGATTGATATTGTAATTGAAAATGAGTCTAGGACTGAGCCATGATTGACTGGCGTAATAAAAAGGTTTTGGTTGCAGGGCTGGGACGTACAGGCGTTTCAATGCTGGCATTTTTGACACAGGCGGGTGCTGATGTGGCCGCTTATGATGCTCAGCCAGACGAAAAGACACGACAGTCAGTCTCAGGATGCTATCAGGTTGATATTCATACAGGTGAATTGGCTGCTGTGCTCGGGCAGTATCAGTATGATGTGCTGGCCTTAAGTCCCGGAATCAGTCAGCGTGATGAAGCTATCGTTGCTTTTAAACGTGCCGGCGGTGTGGTGCTGGGTGATGTGGCGATTCTTGCTGATTTGCTTACTGATAGTGATAGTAAAATTATTGCTATTACTGGTTCTAATGGTAAAACTACTACTACTAGTCTGGTGGGTTTTCTGTGCGCACAGTGTGGGCTGGATACGGTAGTGGCTGGCAATATCGGTACGCCGGTACTTGAAGCCTATATGGAGCGTGCTGGTAAGGCTGCCGATGTCTGGGTGCTGGAGTTATCGAGCTTTCAGCTGGAAACCACGCCCTGTCTGAATGCGTCTGCTGCCACAGTACTGAATGTGTCAGAAGACCATCTGGATCGTTATGATGATTTGCTGGATTATGCCCATAGTAAGGATCGGGTTTTCCGTGGTCAGGCCATTCAGGTATTAAATGCTGATGATGTATTCTGTCGTGCGATGCTGCGACATGATCGTCCGGTGAAGTGGTTTTCTTTACAACAGGTTACTGATTTCTGGCTTAATAAAGGTGTGTTATGTGCGGGTAATGAGCCATTACTGGATTATGATGTATTGTCTTTACAGGGTACGCATAATGCAGCCAATGTATTGGCTGCATTCGCCTTATGCGAAGCTATTGGTTTACCACGGTTGCAATTACTCCAGCATGTACATGCATTTAAGGGTTTGCCACATCGGGTAGAAAAAGTGGCTGAAGTCAATGGTGTGGTATTTATTGATGATTCCAAGGGGACAAATGTTGGTGCTACGTGTGCCGCTTTGCAGGGGCTGGATAAGCCGATTGTATTAATTGCAGGCGGACAGGGAAAAGGACAGGATTTTACTCCTTTACGGCTTGCATTGCGCGATAAGGCACGTGCTGTTTTGCTGATTGGGGTGGATGCTCATCAACTGGGCACTACTCTGGCAGAGACTACTTATCCAGTAGAATATTGTGATGATTTGCCTCAGGCCACTAAACGAGCTTTTGCGTTGGCGCACCCGGGAGATATTGTTCTGCTGAGCCCTGCCTGTGCCAGTTATGATATGTTTAAGGGTTATGTACACCGCAGTGAAGTATTTATTGCCAGTGTTCAACAGTTGCAGGACGGCGCAGTATGATTACTGAATCACGTCTGCTGGATCGTAATTTGTTGCGGCGCGGCGATACTTTTGACCAGTCACTGCTGTGGATGGTGGTGTTGATGGCGAGTTTTAGCCTGATTATGGTGTACTCGGCTTCAATTGCCTATGCACAGCATGATGGTGGCAGTAGCTATTTTTATCTGATTCGTCAGGCTGTTTTTTTATTGAGTGGGGGTGTCTTCGGCTGTATAGCGGCTCGTATTCCTTTGCGTACTTGGAAAAAATTGACTCCACTGGTGTTGCTATTCAGTATTATGCTGCTGATTGTGGTGCTGGTAATGGGGCGGGAAATTAATGGTGCCAAACGCTGGATTAATATGGGAATGATCAATATTCAGCCCACAGAGGTTTTCAAACTGGCCATTATTTTATATTTATCGAGTTTTTTTACTCGGCGCGCTGAGATACTGAAAGAATTCAAAAAGGTTTGGTTTGCCGGTATTCCAATAGGGCTTGGGCTGGGGTTGATTATGCTGGAACCGGATTTTGGTTCGTTTGTGGTTGTTTCTGTTATTGCTATTGGTTTGCTGTTTTTGGCCGGTTTGCCGTTTCGTTGGTTTATGGCTGTAGTAGGATTTGGTTTACTGGCCATGATTATGTTGGTTTTGTTCGAACCTTACCGTATGGCTCGTATTGCCGGTTTTCTTGATCCATGGGCAGACCCGCTGGGGAAAGGCTATCAGCTGACGCATTCGTTAATGGCAATCGGGCGTGGTGGTTGGTTTGGTGTAGGATTAGGCGCCAGTCTGGAAAAACGTTTTTATTTACCTGAGGCGCATACGGATTTTATTTTGGCGGTTATCGGGGAAGAATTTGGCTTTGTGGGTATTCTGGTATTAATGTTCTGTTACATTTGGCTGATGATTCGTGCTTTTTCCATTGGTAAACAGGCGCGTGATCTGGAACTGTTTTATGGTTCTTTCGTGGCAAAAGGCATTGGTATTTGGATTGGTATACAAAGTTTTTTTAATATTGGTGTGAATATTGGCCTTTTGCCGACTAAGGGTCTTACTCTGCCTTTGTTGTCTTATGGTGGTTCGGCCGTCATGATTGTTTTAATTTGTGTGGGTTTGCTGTTACGGGTTGATTATGAGAATCGGCGCGTCATGCGTGGGTTTAAAGTTTAAATAATCACAGAATATTTTTGGCTTGGCGAAAAAACAATGAGTGTAAAAACCTTTATGGTCATGGCAGGCGGAACAGGCGGGCATATTTTTCCAGCGCTCGCTGTTGCTCAGGCATTGCAGGCGCAGGGGCATCGTATTGTCTGGCTGGGTAGTGCTGGTGCGATGGAAACACGTCTGGTACCACAGTACGACATACCGCTGGAAACGCTGGCCATAAAAGGTATTCGTGGTAATGGGCTGAAACGTAAGTTGCTATTACCGTTTACGCTGCTAAGGACTATTACAGCAGCACGGCAGATCATTCGCAAACATGGTGTAGACGCGGTAATTGGTTTTGGTGGTTTTGTTACTTTCCCGGGGGGGATAGCAGCCAAGTTATGTGGTTTGCCACTGCTTGTGCATGAACAGAATGCTATTGCCGGTTTATCCAATAAGATGCTGTCGCATTTTGCTAATCAGGTAATGTATGCATTCCCACAGGTATTTGCTAATAAGAACGGGCTGGTTGGTAATCCGGTACGGGCTGATATCGCTGCATTGCCACCGCCACAACAACGCTTTGCCGGCAGGCAGGGTGTGTTGAATATTCTGGTGGTTGGTGGCAGTCTGGGTGCGGATGTTTTGAATCAGGTTATACCGCAGGCAGTGGCTTTATTGCCAGTATCACAGCGTCCGCGGCTGATGCATCAGTCTGGACGCAATAAGCTGGCACAATTGCAGCATAATTATGCTGAGTGTGGCGTCAATGCTGAATGTGTTGAATTTATCACGGATATGGTTTCTGCCTATCGTGATGCTGATTTGGTGATTTGCCGTGCCGGAGCTTTGACTATTGCCGAGTTAACAGCGGCCGGAGTAGGGGCAATTCTGGTACCTTATCCCCATGCTGTTGATGATCATCAAACTGCTAATGC
This sequence comes from Snodgrassella sp., assembly GCF_024103505.1. Classification (NCBI taxonomy): domain Bacteria; kingdom Pseudomonadati; phylum Pseudomonadota; class Betaproteobacteria; order Neisseriales; family Neisseriaceae; genus Snodgrassella; species Snodgrassella sp. The sequence continues at coordinate 148,090 of NZ_JAGGIJ010000003.1, read as the reverse complement.
GCAGTTTATGGTTAAGGATGGTGCTGCTGTGTTATTGCCGCAAAGTGGTTTGAATGCGCAGGCGTTAATGACTGTACTGAAAGATTTATCGCGCGAACGATGTTTGCAGATGGCGGCTAAGGCACGTGCACTGGCACAGCCAGATAGTGCAGCTAAGGTGGCAGCGGCAGCCGTGGCTAGTATCCATTAAATTATGATTGAGTCGGCTTGCAGGATGTTTGGCCGAGTATCCAGCCGGAAGTCTGGATTAGCAGGAAAAGTTATACAGTATGAAAGAAAATATGAAAGACCGTATCCGCCATATCCATTTTGTGGGTATTGGGGGTACTGGTATGTGTGGTATTGCTGAAGTTTTGCATAATGAGGGTTATCAGATCAGTGGTTCTGATTTGGCTGATAATGCAGCAACTCGGCATTTACAGGCAATCGGTGTACGTATCTGCTCTGGTCACCGTGCAGAAAATGTTATTGGGGCTGATGTTGTAGTTACTTCAACGGCTGTTAAAAAAGATAATCCGGAAGTTGTGGCTGCACTGGCACAGAAAATTCCAGTGATCCCGCGTGCTATGATGCTTGCAGAAGTCATGCGTTTTGGCCGTGGCATTGCGATTGCCGGTACGCACGGGAAAACCACTACTACTAGTTTGACGGCTTCTGTGCTGGCGGCTGCCGGACTGGATCCGACTTTTGTAATCGGTGGCCGGTTAACTGCTGCCGGCACAAATGCCAAGCTGGGCAAAGGTGAATATATTGTTGCTGAAGCAGATGAATCGGATGCGTCATTTCTCTATTTAACGCCTTTATTTACAGTAGTTACCAATATCGATACCGATCACATGGATACTTATGACCACGATGTAGAAAAGCTGCATCAGGCGTTTGTGGATTTTGTGCATCGGATGCCGTTTTATGGCAAGGCTTTTCTGTGCATTGACAGTGAACATGTGCGCCAGATATTACCGCAGATCCAGAAACCTTTTGTGACTTATGGACTTGATGACAGTGCTGATTTGTATGCAACTAATATTGTTGCTTGTGGTGCGCAGATGCATTTTGATGTGCATACCCGCAAAAAGGGCATTGAACCGTTTAATGTAACGGTTAATATGCCGGGACAGCACAATGTGCTCAATGCACTGGCAGTGATTGGTGTGGCGCTGGAAATTGGCGTGCCGGTGTCGGCTATTCAGCTTGGATTGGCAAGTTTTGCTGGTGTAGGACGCCGCTTTCAGCAATGCGGTGATATTTCATTGCCGGAAGGAGGCAAGGCATTGCTGATTGATGACTATGGTCATCATCCGGTAGAGATGTCTGCAACCATAGCAGCAGCACGTGGTGCTTATCCTGAGCGTCGTCTGGTGGTTGCATTCCAACCTCATCGCTATACACGTACACGAGACCTTTTTGAGGATTTTGTGCAGGTATTAAGTAAAGCTGATGGTGTAGTATTAACTGAGGTATATGCTGCTGGTGAAGATCCGATTGTGGCGGCAGACAGTAAAGCATTGATGCGCGCAATTAGGGTATTGGGTAAAGTTGAACCGATTTATGTGGCAAACGTAGACGAAATGGCGTCTACTTTATTAAATGTGTTGCAAGATGGTGATGTTTTGCTCAATATGGGTGCCGGCAGTATTAATAAGGTACCGGCTATGCTTACGGGTATTGCTGCGGTATAGTGCGGACAGCCTATTTTTATCTAGGTTGAAGACGCAAAAAGAAAAACAGGATTAATTACAATAATGAATGATTTTGGTAAAGTCGCTGTGCTGATGGGTGGCTTCTCCAGTGAACGCGAAGTTTCACTGGCAAGTGGAGCGGCAATTCTGACAGCATTGCAAAGTCGCGGTATCGATGCGCAGGCTTTCGATCCATCTGAGCGCCCACTATCTGAGCTGGTCAGTTCTGGGTTTACCCGAGCCTTTAATATTCTGCATGGTTCTTATGGTGAAGATGGAATAGTACAGGGTGCGCTCGAAGCTTTAGGTATTCCTTATACTGGCTGTGGCGTGGCGGCCAGTGCTTTGGGTATGGACAAGTTTCGTAGCCGTCTGGTCTGGCAAGGTGTTGGTTTGCCTTGTGTACCGTTTATCGTATTGCGGGATGACAGTGATTTTGCGGCAGTAGAAAAAGAACTGGGCTTGCCATTGTTTGTCAAACCAGCGGCAGAGGGTAGTAGTGTTGGTGTGATTAAAATCAGACAGACTGGTGAACTGGCACAGGTTTATCAGCAGCTGAAACAGTATCACGGTGAAATTCTGGCTGAGCGGGCAATTGAAGGTGGTGAATATACCTGCGGGATTCTTGGTGAGCAGGTTTTACCGAGTATTCGTATTGTACCGGCAACAGAATTTTATGATTATGAAGCTAAATATCACCGCGATGATACTAAATATTTGTGCCCAGCCGATCTGACCGCGCCAGATGAACAGTATATGCGTGATTTAACAGCCCGCGCCTTTAAAGCACTGGGCGGACGTGGCTGGGGGCGGGTAGATTTCTTGCGTGATGTTGATGGCACTATCTATATTCTGGAGGTAAATACTGTGCCCGGTATGACTGCGCACAGTCTGGTGCCCAAAGCTGCACGTGAAATTGGCTTGAGTTTTGAAGATTTGTGTGTTGAAATTTTAAGTCATGCGACTTTGGGATAATGCGCAAGCCTTAAAACGGCTTTATCGCTGGTTATATGTGTGTGTATTATTCTGCCTGCTGGCAGCAGGTGGAACATGGGTGGTACATTCACCTTATTTTCCGGTGCGACAGATTCAGGTTTTACAACCGCTGAAGCATTTGCAGTCAACTGAAATTGAAAAAATCAGCCGTCAGTATTTGCGAGGTAATATTTTTACGGTGAATGTAAATGCTGCGCAGGCGGAGCTGGCTAAGCTGCCATGGGTAGCCAAGGTTCAGGTAAAGCGAATATGGCCGGATACGGTGCAATTGGATATTAAAGAGCGGGTACCGGTAGCGCGCTGGAATACACAGCAACTGGTCGATATGGACGGGCGGATATTTAATGCAGTAGCTCAGGATCAGTTGCCTTTGCTTGTTGGAACCACCGGTTCTGCTCGCTATATGACTGTACATTTGTTAACATTTGAAAATCTATTGCAACCGACCGGTCTGCATGTTCAAGAATTGCAATTAAGTGACCGTTCTGCTTGGCAGCTGATATTAACTAACGGTATTACCCTGCGACTTGGACGGGAAAAAGTAGAGCAGCGTCTGGCTAGCTTTGTCTGGGCGTGGCAGCAGGTTTTGCAGAATCAGGCCAGTAATATTGATTATGTGGATTTGCGTTATCCGGATGGTTTTGCGCTAAGGTACAAAAATAGAACTGTTTCAGAACCAGCTGGTGTTAATATAACAGATGCTGCCGCAGCAATTGATCAGCATGGAGCATAACTGGACTGATACGGACCGACCGATTGATTATTTGAATTTAAAGTGATGACCATGGTTAAAGGTAAAAAATACATCAGTGCATTGGATATCGGCACGTCAAAAGTAATCGCCCTTATTGGTGAAGTACAGGACGACAGCGAAATTCACATTGTTGGTTTGGGACAGGCACCATCGCGTGGCTTGAAAGCTGGTATGGTGACTAATATCGAAACCACGGCACAGGCAATCAAACAGGCTATGGAAGAAGCGCAGATGATGGCCGATGTACCGGTAGACTGTATTACAACTGGTATTGCTGGTAATCATATTCGCAGTTTCAATTCACAGGGTGTGGTGAAAATCAAGGATGGTGAAGTCAGTCAAGCTGATATAGACCGTGCAATTGAAACGGCTAAGGCTGTGAATATTCCGCCTGATCATGATATTCTGCACACGGTGGTGCAGGAATTTATCATTGATAATCAGCCTGGGGTGCGAGAACCAATTGGTATGAGTGGTGTGCGTTTGGATACGCGTATCCATATTATCACTGGTGCAGTAACTGCCATGCAGAACATCCAGAAATGTGTCAATCGTTGCGGTTTGCAAATCAGTAAAATGATTTTACAGCCTCTGGCCAGTGGTCAGGCTGTGTTGACTGAAGATGAAAAAGACCTTGGTGTGTGTGTGATTGACATTGGTGGTGGTACAACAGATATTGCCGTGTATACCAATGGTGCTATCCGGCATACCGCCGTTATTCCGGTGGCCGGTGATTTAATTACTAAAGATTTGGCTCAGGCGTTACGTACACCGCATAGTGCTGCCGAATACATCAAAATCAATCACGGTGTGGCACTGGCTACCATGGATGGTCTGGATGATATGATTGAGGTGCCCAGCGTGGGCGACCGTAATCCGCGCCAAATTTCCCGTCGCACACTGGCCAGTGTGATTGGTCCGCGTGTGGAAGAAATTCTGGAATTGACATTAAATGAATTGCGTCGTTCTGGTTTCCCGGAAGACGTTTTGACTTCCGGTGTGGTTCTAACCGGAGGCGCATCACTATTGCCCGGTATGGTGGAACTGGCTGAGGACGTATTTAATTTGCCGGCACGTATAGGCGTACCGCAGGAAATGGGTGGTGTATCAGAACGGATCCGCAATCCTCGTTATGCCACTGCAATTGGTCTGTTGCAGGCCGCCTACGAAGATGAAAATAAAACAAATATGCCAGTAGCTGCTGCTACCGAGCCGAAAGAGTCATGGATTGGGAAATTACAAGCTTGGTTCAAGAACAATTTTTAACTTAACTCAAATATTAAATGACAGAATTTTTGCGCATTGTGTATAAATGTCTATATAATGATAGTTATACAAAGGTCGATGACGTTTATGCACAGGTTTGTCAGGAGACATGAATGCAATTGGTATATGATGTTGTAGAGACAGTGGTTGGATCTGCTGTTATTAAAGTAATTGGTATTGGTGGCGGTGGCTGTAATGCGATTAACAATATGGTTGATAATGCGGTTGCTGGTATTGAATTTATCAGTGCCAATACTGACGCACAGTCTTTACAAAACAGTAAGGCCTCAAAACGTATTCAGCTGGGTAATAATTTGACCCGTGGTCTCGGCGCTGGTGCGGATCCGGAAATTGGCCGTAATGCCGCGATGGAAGATCGTGAATCACTGTCGGATGCCATTCGTGGCGCTAATATGCTATTTATCACTACAGGTATGGGTGGTGGTACCGGTACGGGTGCTGCGCCAGTAGTGGCAGAGTTGGCCAAGGAAATGGGTATTCTGACTGTTGCAGTAGTCACCCGTCCTTTTGAATATGAAGGTAAACGTATTCAGGTGGCTAATAACGGGATTGAAATTCTGAAAAATACCGTTGATTCTCTGATTGTTATTCCAAATGACAAGCTGATGTCAGCACTGGGCGAAGACGTAAGTATGCGTGAAGCTTTCCGTGCGGCAGATAATGTATTGCGCAATGCAGTAGCAGGCATCGCCGAAGTCATCACTAATCCGGGTATTATAAATCTGGATTTTGCCGATGTGAAAAACGTGATGAGCATCATGGGCATGGCAATGATGGGTTCAGGTAGTGCACATGGTGTTGACCGTGCTCGTATTGCAACCGAACAGGCTATTGCTAGTCCTCTGCTGGACGATGTGACTTTAGATGGCGCACAAGGTGTACTGGTTAACATTACTACTGCTCCGGGTTGCCTGAAAATGTCTGAATACAAGGAAGTTATGTGCATGATCGATGAGTATGCGCATGATGATGCAGCCTTGAAATACGGCACATCTGAAGATCCAAGTATGGAAGAGGGCGAAATCCGGGTAACCATTATTGCTACTGGTTTACAGGAGCAGAAAGTTTTACATCATCAGCAGTCAAGCAATCTACGTGTATTGCAAACTGTACAGTCTACTGGTACAGACGATGTCTATCCGGATATTGGTAGCGTAGTGCGCTCTGGTCGCAGTGCGCGAAGCATGAATCTGGCTGCTGCAGATTTTTCTAATCAGTCTGTGCTGGATGATTTTGAAATTCCGGCGGTCATCCGTCGACAGGCTGATTAATATTTCAGCAATATCAGAGCTGTCCAGAATAAATTCTGGACAGCTTTTTTCATTGTTTGAATATAAATAGTATTTATTCAGGAAATATACTGTTAAAACAGAAATTGTATTTAACGCCGGAAATTTGTGTCTCTTGTACAAATATACGATAAGTTGTGCGGCAGAATCTGTATAGCAATGAATATTGCCAATCGGTTTAATGTATCAATATCTATTTTTGTGCTGCTGAAGCCATTACCTTGTAAGCAAACCAGAATCTGACAATTTTGGGTATAAGACAGAAATCCTTTACAATACATAGCCTGAGTAATCTGTTTCAGATAAAAATTTAGTGAAGTCAGAATGATATGAGTGAAGTAATCCAACAGCCAGACCGCGGTGACGATTATCTGTTATTGGGACAGTACGCTGAACGTGCTTATCTTGCCTATGCTATGAGTGTGGTAAAAGGGCGAGCTTTGCCTGATGTCGCGGATGGCCAAAAACCAGTACAACGACGCATTTTGTATGCGATGAAGGATATGGGACTGGTACATGGAGCCAAGCCAGTGAAATCAGCACGTGTGGTGGGTGAGATTCTGGGTAAATACCACCCGCATGGTGATGCATCTGCTTATGATGCTATGGTGCGGATGGCTCAGGACTTTACTTTGCGCTACCCTCTGATTGATGGGATTGGTAATTTTGGCTCCCGCGATGGTGACAGTGCTGCGGCAATGCGCTATACCGAAGCACGATTAACTCCGATTGCTGAATTACTGTTGTCAGAAATCGACATGGGTACAGTGGATTTTATTCCCAATTATGATGGTGCCTTTGTTGAACCTACAGTACTGCCGGCGCGGTTACCAATGATATTACTCAATGGTGCTTCTGGTATTGCAGTAGGAATGGCAACTGAAATTCCTTCTCATAATTTGCGTGAAGTCAGTGCTGCTGCTGTGGCACTATTGAAACAGCCAGAATTGGATACAATGGCATTAATGCAATATTTGCCTGGCCCTGACTTTGCCGGTGGTGGACAGATTATTACGGCGCCGGAAGATATTCAGGCAATATATGCACAAGGTAAGGGCAGTATTCGGGTGCGTGCACGTTATGAAATTGAAAGACTGGCACGCGGACACTGGCGTGCTATAGTTACCGAATTGCCGCCAGGTACATCTGCGCAAAAAATTCTGGCAGAAATAGAAGAACAGACTAATCCAAGACCGAAGGCTGGTAAAAAAAATCTGACGCAGGAGCAGCAAAATACGCGTACTCTGATGCTATCACTATTGGAAAAGGTACGTGATGAGTCAGACGGGCAGGATCCTGTGCGCTTAGTGTTTGAGCCTAAATCCAGTCGTCTGAAACCAGAAGAGTTTATGAATACCTTGCTGGCACAAACTAGCCTCGAAGGTAATGTGCCGGTTAATCTGGTTATGATGGGGCAGAATAATAAGCCGGCACAAAAAAATTTATCTCAGATTTTGCGCGAATGGCTAGATTTTCGTATCCTGACTGTAACCCGACGTTTGCAATACCGATTGGAGCAGGTAGAAAAACGCATTCATATATTGCAAGGCAGGCAGACGGTTTTCTTGCACATTGATGAAGTTATTCGCGTTATCCGTGAATCAGATGAACCAAAACATGAACTGATGTCTAGGTTTGGCTTAAGCGAAATACAGGCCGATGATATTCTGGAAATACGTTTGCGCCAGTTGGCCAGACTGGAATGGCTTAAGCTGGAAACTGAACTGAACAAATTGCAACAAGAGCGGGAACAGTTAACTACCTTATTAGAGGATGAAAAAGCTAAAAAACGTCTGATTATTAAGGAAATTGAGGCTGATACCAAAATTTATGGGGATGAGCGTCGCACGCTAATTCAACCTGCTGAACGAGCTACACTTACTCAGACAACGGCTGATGAGCCGGTAACGTTGATACTGTCCCAGAAAGGCTGGCTGAAAACACGGGTTGGGCATAATCTAGATTTGAGTCAGACTACTTTCAAAGAAGGCGATGGCCTGTTGCAGGCTGTAGAAGGACGTACGGTATGGCCGGTTATATTACTTGACTCACATGGGCGAGCCTATAGTGTGGATGCAGCTAGCATTCCCGGCGGACGCGGTGATGGTGTACCGGCTAGCTCACTGATTGAACTGGATAAAGGCGCAAGAATAGTGGCTATGCTCAGTGCCTTACCTGATCAGCATTATGTGCTTGCCAACAGTGGTGGATATGGTTTTGTGGTTGCCTTCAAGGATTTGGTTAGCCGTACTAAAAACGGTAAGGTAGTAATGACTGTTAATGGCGATGAAACATTGTTGCCACCACAGCCAGTTAAGGCTGATAGTCTGGCTGTGACCAGTAACACTCAGCTTATTGCCGTTTCTAGTGCCAATCGTCTGCTGGCTTTCCCGCTGCATGAACTGAAGGTTATGACCAAAGGCCGTGGCCTGCAGATTATGAGTTTGCCGACAGATGAGAATCTACATTATCTTGTTCTATCGGATAGCGCAGAATTTATGCTGGAAACACAGGGTAAACGTGGCGGACGTCATCAGGAGGTATTACGCGTGCAGGATATCAGTAACAAACGTGGACATAAAGGCAAAGAATTAAGTGTTACGGGTAATATTGTTGCTATACATGGTGATTTAAATAACTGAAATTAAGCCGGTATGAAAAATCGTATAAATAGCTGGCCGCAGTATCTGGACAGGCTTTCAGCCTTGCTCAATATTGCCCGCATGAGTCTGCTGTTTTCGATTATGACGTTTTACGTACTGACTCGGAGCATGGACGAGCCGGATCTGACCGGGCCTATATTCAATACAATTGAACTTTATAGCTGGGCGATACTGTATGGATTTCTGATATTGTTTTCTATGCTGGTACCGCGCTGGCAGAATCAGACGGATGCGTTACCGAATGTTAATGCGGCTGTAGACATTACCATGATTGCTTGGCTGATGAGCATGGGTGGGGGTGTGGATAGTGGTTTCGGTATTTTGCTGCTGCCATTTGTTGGTTCAGCTTGTCTGTTTAGCCGTGGTCGCTATCCGATGATTTATGCAGGCTATGTCACCTTACTGATCGTTATCATCGCCGGTTTGCAGATAAGTCACAGTGGTTTTGAAAATATCGGTATGCGGGTTTGTACTATAGCCATCATGCTGATAGCTGCTGCTTATTTCGTGGCCGGGTTGACCTCCTATGCCGCTACTTCACTGGTGCGTTCGCAAAGCTTGCAATATCAGCAATCGCAAATGCTGGATAGTTACCGTCATTTACTTGATCGTGCTTTCAATTATGTACAGGAAGGTGTGGTTGTACTGGATGAGAGTGGTCTGGTGTGGTTAGTTAATCGTAAGGCACAAAATTATTTTCCGATATTGATGACAGATACACGCACAACAATATTCAGCCGGATAATGCACTATTGGCATACGGAACAGAAAGATATTTTTGAGATGAACTGCACACTGAATGGTTGGCCGATGCGAGTGCATGCACGACTATTACAGGAGGCCAATATCCCTCTATTGATGCTGTCAATGCGCTCTCGTACGGAAATCGATCAGGAAGCTATGGCAATCAAACTTGCGTCATTAGGACAGTTAACGGCCAATCTGGCGCATGAAATCCGTAACCCGATGTCGGCTGTACGTCAGGCTAATGAGTTATTACAGGAAGAAGAGCACGATTTGGCACGGCTTAGACTGTTTCAAATTGTGGATAAGAATATCAGTCGTATTGATAAAATGCTTGAAGATATCAGTATGCTGAATAAGCGAGATAAAAAAAATAAGCAGGCAATTGATTTGTGCGTTTTCTGGTCTGCATTTATGCAGGAGTTTTTGTTGATTAAGCCGCAGGCAGCAAATTGTATTCAGCTGGAAATCGATATTGATCATTTAATTGTCTGGTGCGACTCAGTACATCTGCAACAGATTTTATGGAATCTGATGAATAATGCATGGCGCCATAGCTTGCAAAATAAGCAGGCAATTCGTGTAATTATCCATAGACAGGCGCAGCAGAAAATTTCGATTACAGTAATAGATAATGGTGCCGGAGTGAGTGCTGAAAACCAGCTACACTTGTTTGAACCATTTTTTACCACTGAAGCCAGCGGGACGGGGCTGGGGCTGTATGTCGCACGTGAACTTGCTCAGGCCAATCATGGCCAGTTAAGCTATTGCCCGCAGTTGAATGGATTTGAACTGACGTTGCCAAGGATGGTTGATGAATAATCAAATAGATTTAAAGAAGCCGGTACTGGTGATAGATGATGAAGCCGATATTCGTGATTTGATGGAATTAACCCTGATTAAAATGGGTTTATCTGTACAAACAGCTGCAGGTGTGGCTGAAGCTAAAAAGGCTTTACGTAACCATACTTTTTCACTGGTGCTCACAGATATGCGGATGCCGGATGGATCCGGTCTGGAGATTGTTGATTATATTACTGCCCATAATCTGGATATTCCGATTGCTGTGATTACAGCTTACGGCAATGCCGTACAGGCTGTAGAGGCGCTGAAAAATGGTGCTTTCGACTATCTGCAAAAACCAATTACCTTAGCACAACTGCGTACTCTGGTTAAGTCTGTGCTAACCATTAATAATACAGTGGAAATCGAACCAATCAGCAAACAAGCATCAGCACCAAAACAATCTGATAAAAAAATGAAAAATGAACCAACTTCTGACAAAGCCAGCGAAACACCTGTATGTGAGCGCTTACTGGGTAGTTCACCGCTAATCGCAGAAGTGCGACAACTTATTGGTAAACTGGCCAAAAGTAATGTACCGGTATATATCGCAGGGGAATCTGGTAGTGGTAAAGAACAGGCAGCACGCAGTATTCATGAGCTATCGGCACGCAGAGATAAAGCGTTTGTCGCTGTAAATTGCGGAGCCATACCAGAAGCACTGATGGAGAGTGAATTTTTTGGTTATAAAAAAGGCAGCTTTACAGGTGCTGATGCCGATCGGGCAGGTTTTTTCCAACATGCGGATGGCGGGACATTATTTCTGGATGAAGTAGCAGATTTGCCATTATCAATGCAGGTTAAACTGTTGCGCGCCATTCAGGAACGTGCTGTACGCCGGATTGGTGAGATGGAAGAAAAACAGGTTGATGTGCGTATTATCTGTGCAACACATAAAGATCTGAATACTTTGGTTGAGTCGGGACAATTTCGTCAGGATTTGTTTTACCGTCTGAATGTGGTATCCATTACCATGCCACCTTTGCGTGAGTTACGTGATGATTTGCCGCAATTGATTCAGGTTTTGTTGCAACGAATTTTGCACGGTGAAACCATGACTTTAACTGTCGCTGCTGAAAAAGCCTTATTGCAATACAGCTACCCGGGCAATTTCCGGGAATTGGAAAATATTTTGGAACGAGCGATTGCTTTATCCAAAAATCAGGTTATAGAGGTTGATGATCTACAGATTCATAGTCACCAACTGGAGGCACAGCATACGGCGTTTTCCGACAGTAGCAGCAACTTATCGTCAGATAGTCATGCATCGCCTCAGGATTTTCAGTTTGGACACACTCAGATACAGGATTATCTGGACGATATAGAACGACACATCTTGCAGCAGGCATTGGTACAAACCCGCTACAACCGCACACAGGCGGCCAAATTACTGGGTATCAGCTTTCGATCGATGCGTTACCGGATGGAACGATTGGGTATTGTTTGATGATGCAACCACTGGTTTTAACTGGTCAGGTAGTAGACATAACGAATCTGCCTATTCACTTAAAGAATTTGTTCACTGCTGAAAAGCTACATTATCAGCCGCAGCCACCTGCGCAAGGGTTGTATTTACTTTACGAAGAAAGTGGCCTTGCTCTGGCTAAAGCGGGGTATAAGGGAGTAGTGCGTGTGGATTTTGTACAGGGTACGGCACGGCACCGGCGTCTGTTTGGTGGGGGTGAATTACTGTCACGCGCGGTTCAGGCTAAAAATCAGCCACTTGTATGGGATGCTACCGGAGGCTTAGGCCGTGATGCGTTTGTAATGGCATCATTGGGTTTAGATGTGGTGGTGTTTGAACACAATCCCTATGTTCATGCCTTGTTGGCAGATGGTTTGCAGCGTGCACGGGCAGATGAGCAGACTGCACCGATAGCACAGCGGATTAATCTGCATTATGGCAGTATTAATTTGTTGGAACCAACGCAAAAACAGATACCCTTACCAGATGTGGTGTATCTGGATCCAATGTACCCACAAAAGCAGAAATCAGCAGCGGTAAAAAAAGAAATGGCGTATTTTCATGAATTACTGGGTACTGCTGATGCGGATAATGATCAGGCTCTACTGCTGGCCGCACAAAAGTTTGCCCGAAAGCGGGTTGTGGTAAAACGGCCGGCTAATGGTGTGGTTTTGGCAGAAAAAACACCAGCGTTTCAATATTTAGGCAAAACCACGCGATTTGACGGGTATATACCTTTATAGTTTAAGCAAGAAAAATTTTTATTGATCAGGATTATTTAGCAAACAATATATTTTGTATACTAGAGAATGACGAATGGCTAGAAAAGTCTGGGCATAAGATCAATTTCATTATTGAGAAGGATAACTATCTTTTTAAATTTTCAATATTGACAATTCAATCTGTTAAATATTGAACATGAAAAATTGAAAGCTGAAATGTCTGACTTAGCATGTCTAATGGCAAAAATGAAACAAAGAGAATGGAATTTGAATAGCAGACTAAATTACTATACAACAATGGGATTCTGGCAAAAACTTAAACTGTTATTTCAAAGTCCTGTTGATTAGTTTAAAAAAGCTGCTTACAGTTAAAGCAGCTTGGATATTTTTATTTTTCAGATGTGATTGATTATTTCAGAAAGTGTAACCGGTCTGAACTTCTTCCGCTCCTATCAGCTCGGTGATTAATTGCAGTAATGGGCGCAATTCATGATAACGGCGGCTGGTCTTACGCAAATATTTCAGGAAACGATGAATTTCACCACGATATTTGTCTTTACCATCACGATAATACAGGCGGGCAAAGATACCGGCTACTTTCAGATGGCGTTGCACGCCCATCCATTCAAAATCACGATAAAACTGATCAAAATCAGTACGTACCGGCAGCCCGGCAGCCCGTGCTTTTTCCCAGTAACGAATGGCAATATCAAGGATAAATTCTTCATCCCATTCAATAAAGGCATCACGTAATAACGATACCAAATCATAAGTAATTGGGCCATATAATGCATCCTGAAAATCCAGAATACCGGGGCGGTTATGGGTGAGCATGATATTGCGTACAATGTAATCGCGATGCACATAAACCTGTGGCTGTGCGAGAATAACAGGTAGAATGGCAGCTAGGCTCTGCTGCCACAGTTGTTGCTGCTTTTCTGTCAAAGACAAACCCAGCTCTTTTTGTACGTACCATTCAGGAAAAAGTTGCATTTCACGCTTTAATACAGCTTCATCATAGACCGGAAGCTGATCAGGAAGACTGGCTGTTTGCAGTTTGATGAGTTCATCAATCGCTTCTAGCAATAATACTTTGTGTACTTCAATACGTTTATCCTGTTGCAGTGCAGCCAGATAGGGCGTATTGCCAAAGTCTTGCAGAGTCATGAATCCCAGTTGTTCATCTGCGTGATAAATTTCTGGAACATTGATGGCTTGAAAAAGCTTCTGTACTTTCATATAAGGCTGGATGCTCATTTTATCTGGAGGCGCGTCCATACAGATTACTGTCTGTCCATCATGAAACTCAGCCCGGAAATAACGCCGGAAATCAGCATCGGCAGCAGCGAAGCTTAAAACAAAATCCTGTTGTGGATAGCAGGTATGTAACCATTTTTTTAGTGCGGATTCTCGTTGCATGACATTTTTCAGGTTAAAATAAACGCTATTTTAACTGGCAAAGCCGTTAAGGTGATACATTGTCCTACTTATTCTCTCCCAAACCATTGGTTTTGGCATTAACTACGGTTTTTTGTACCTTACCCGGGCTAGCTATTGCTGCCTCTCCTCTGTCTATGGGAGAAGGCAATGTCTGTACGGCACCACAGCGTCCGCAACATTTTGTCAAACCAGTGCAGAGCAGTGGTGAAACTAACCTCGGTACCGATGTTACACGGCTTGTGGCTGATGATGTTAACGGGCAGTCCCAGGTTCAGGTTCATGCCAAAGGCAATGTCATTATTGAACGTAATGACGTTACTCTGAATTCAGACTGGGCTGATTATGATCAGCAGACCCAGATTATTAAAGCTGGTGATCACTTTACGCTGGATAATGGTCAGGGACGTGTTACCGGTGAACATGTGACCTATGACATGGCTAAAAGTACTGGTGTAGGTGATGCCGGACGTTTTGAGATGGAAAAGGATAACCGGCGTCTACAGGGAGTTGGTGATGAGATACAGATGGGCGGTAAAAATCGCTACCGTCTGCAAAGTGCCAAATTCAATACCTGTAATCCGGGGGACGACAGCTGGTATATCCGTTCCGGCAGTATTGATCTGGATTATGATAAAAATGTTGGTGTAGCGCGTAATGCAACACTGGTATTTGGCGGGGTACCACTGTTTTATACACCATGGATTGATTTCCCGTTAAACGGCAGCCGTAAAAGCGGTTTTCTGGCGCCTACAATCAAGGGAGGGTCTGATGGTTTTGAGTTAATGACTCCTTACTATCTGAATCTAGCGCCCAACTATGATGCGACTATTCGCCCACATTTTATCAGCAGCCGTGGTATACAGCTGGGGGGTGATTTTCGCTATCTTCAACCTAAATATCAGGGACAGCTCAGTGCCGACTGGGTACCTAATGATCAGAAAAGCAGTCACAAGAATCGTGCAGAAATCGATTTTACCCATACCCAGCAACTGGCAAAGGGATTAACGGGAGGTATTGATTACCATCAGGTTTCAGATGATGATTATCGCCGTGATTTCTGGAATGGAGACAGTGGCAGTGTCAACCTTAACCGGCAGGCATGGCTGAATTACCATCAGGATTTATGGGGTGGAACCTTTGATGGTAATTTAATGGTACAGAAGTATCAGACTCTGGCTTCTACCAGCGGCTATAAAGATCAGCCTTATTCACGGCTACCACACTTGTCTGCTACCTGGAATCGTTATTTTGGTAATCATTATGCGGTTAATGTGTATGCAGCGGCAACCCGCTTTGAAGGTCGGCAAACTGGACATAAAGACTGGATGTATAAATATCCTAATGGCACCCGTTTGTTATTATTACCAACCTTTACGGCAGATTATGCCAATAACTGGGGCTATATTCGGCCTAAACTGAGTTTTCATGCTACTCATTATGATATAAGTAAGCAGAATAATCAGGATAGCCGCAATATGGATCGGGTAGTGCCATTATTCAGCGTAGACTCAGGTATTACGTTTGAACGTTTGTGGGAAACTCGCCATTTGCATAAAGGTTTTATCCAGACGCTAGAACCACGCTTGTTTTATACCTACATTCCGAGACGGAACCAGGATGATATACCGCTGTTTGATACCGCAGAAAACAGCTTTACTTACGATCAGCTCTTTCGTGAAAATCGTTATTCCGGTCAGGATAGAATCAATGCAGCCAACTTTCTGACTACTGCACTGCAATCACGCATTTATGATAGTACTAGTGGTATAGAGCGCTTTGCGGCCGGTATTGGCCAGCGTTTTTATTTCCGTGATGACAATGTTAAATTGAATGACAACACCCCAAAAAATAAAGAACGTAAACGCTCAGATATAGTTGCTTTTGGTCGTGCAGCCTTGAGTAATCACATTACTGCTGAATCTAAATGGCATTATAATCAGGATTTGAAGACATCTGAAAGTTATAACTTTGGTATCCGCTACACGCCAAAGCCGGGTAAGACAGTAAGCGTACGCTATAAATATGGCCGTGACGAAAATTTATATGACGATGTTTATGGCAAAATGCGTACAATTGATGTAGGTGTGCAGTGGCCTTTAACCCGTAATTACTATCTGGTTGCGCGACAAAATTATGATTTTACGCACAGTACTTCACTAAGTCAGACAGTAGGTTTTGAATATCAGAGCCCATGTCACTGCTGGAGTGCTGGTCTAGTAGGAACACGTTATACTGATGACTATAAAAAACGCAAAACTGCCGTATTATTTCAATTACAGCTGCGTGACTTGACTGGAGTAGGTAACGGACCACTCAATCAGCTCAGTTCTCAAATCCCCGGTTACAGCAATACTTATGAGGTAAAACACTAATGAAGCGCACACATTTCTGGCTGACAGCAAGCCTGCTGGCTCTCGCCTTACCTTCAGCACAGGCTCTGGATATTAAACCAGTGGATAACATTGTCGCTGTTGTCAACGATGATGTGATTACACGGCAGGAGCTGGATCTGGTTACTGCCCAGATGCGTTCACAGTTGCCAAAAGGCCAAAACATTAATACTGCAGATTTGCAGCAGCAGGCACTGGCACAGCTGATACGTAAAGATTTACTGATACAAGCGGCCAAACGTGCCAATATCCGTCTGAGTAATGCTGATATAAATGAAGCTATTGAACAGTTTGCAGCACAACGACACATGAGTGTTAAAGAGCTGATTCAGCGCATTGCAAAAGAAGGTATTAGCGAAAACCAGTTACGTCGTACTATGACTGAAAACCTGCTGGCACAGAAAATCGAACAAAGTGAAGTCATGGGTAAGAGTCAGGTAAGTGATGCCGAAGTTGACGATGCCATTGCCCGGGCACAGCAGGAAGGCCGGCAATTGCCGCCACCAGTGACAGCCTATTCTTATCATGTACAACATATTCTGTTGAAAAATGATAATGATATCACGCGTAAGCTGATTGAGCAGATTGCCCAGCAGGCGCGTTCCGGTGCTTCATTTGAACAACTGGCACGACAGTATTCACAGGATGGCAGTGCACAAAATGGTGGTGATCTGGGCTGGATTATTGACGGTGAAACCGTACCGCCATTTGAAGCAGCTGTAAAAACATTGCGACCCGGGCAGATATCCTTGCCAGTGCGTACCCAGTTTGGCTGGCATGTAATACGTCTGGTAGACGTGAGAAGCAATGATAGCCCTTCAGAACGTCAGCGTAATGGTATGCGTGCAGTGCTGGTACAGGAAAAACGTGGAATTTTATTACAGAATTTCCTGAAACAGCTGCATGATCAGGCTTATATCAATATTCGTCCTCTGGATTAATATTTCTGATGCAGGCTAATCCACCCAGTTTGCAGCCATCAGCAACTGTCTTTTGACATACTGGCTGTAAACTCTACTTCTATTGATGCGTCAGTATTTAATGCAATCAGAATGTTAATATGAGTCACATGAATAACCAGTCGGTTATTGCTGTTACCAGTGGTGAACCAGCTGGTATTGGTCCCGATATTTGCTTGGATCTGGCTGCCGGTGATTTACCGGGACGCATAGTCGTACTTGGGGATATGCAGCTATTGCAGCAGCGGGCAGCATTACTGGGAAAGAATATAATCATCCAGCCGTATCGGCCAGATGGTAAATCTGCACACGGAATACTGGAAGTGTGCCACACTCCGCTGCAGGTACCGGCACAAGCAGGAATATTAAACGTGCACAATGCTGCTTATGTATTGCAACTTCTGGATAGAGCCCACATTGGCATTCAGCAAAATGAGTTTGCAGCTATGGTGACAGCTCCGGTACATAAAGGAATTATCAACGATAGTGGTATCCAGTTTAGTGGTCATACAGAATATCTGGCGGCCAAAAGTGCAACGCCACGGGTAGTGATGATGCTTGCTGGTGGTGGCCTGAAAGTGGCTTTGGCTACTACTCATTTACCGCTGCGAAATGTAGCCGATACTCTGACAGCAGAACTACTAACAGAAATATTAACTATTCTGCATCTTGATTTACAGCAAAAATTTGGCTTGCTACAGCCACGTATTCTGGTTGCGGGACTTAATCCTCATGCTGGTGAGGGTGGCCATCTGGGGCATGAGGAAAACAATATTATTATGCCGGTAATTGGCCAGTTACAGCAGCAAGGTATGAAAATCACCGGGCCATTTCCGGCAGATACGCTATTTCAGCCTTTTATGCTTGAACAGGCTGATGCAGTTCTGGCGATGTATCATGATCAAGGTTTACCAGTATTAAAATATGCAAGTTTTGGTGAGGGAGTCAATATTACTCTCGGACTGCCTTTTATCCGTACTTCAGTGGATCATGGTACGGCACTGGATCTTGCAGCTACAGGCAAAGCTACCAGTAGCAGCCTGTTTGCTGCCATTAATACCGCGGTTGAAATGAGCCAGTACTGGAAGCCTAATTAGTGCATACACCTGTATTTGATAAATACCAGCAGACATCATAAAATCTAAATTGCTATACGGCATGGGAAATCTGAATATGGCTACGCCGTTTATTGAAATGAAAGATGTGGCTTTCGCCTATGGCGATCGCACCATTTTGAAAAACATTAATTTTAAACTGGAACAAGGTAGCTTCACCGCTATTATGGGTAGTTCCGGTAGTGGTAAAACCACACTGTTGCGCTTAATTACTGGCCAGGTTACCGCACAGCAGGGACAAGTGTTGATTAATGGCCGCGATATTGCCAAATTTAATCGTGAAGAACTGTATCACCACCGCCGCAACATGGGCGTGCTGTTTCAGTTTGGTGCTCTATTTACGGATCTGTCTGTTTTCGATAATGTAGCCTATCCGATGCGTGAGCACACCGATTTGCCGGAAACTATGATTCATGATCTGGTGATCATGAAGCTGAATGCAGTAGGCTTGCGCGGAGTAGAACATTTAATGCCATCCGAGCTTTCCGGCGGCATGTCTCGCCGGGTGGCATTGGCGCGCACAATCGCATTGGATCCGGCACTATTGTTATATGATGAACCATTTACAGGGCTGGATCCGATTTCACTTGGCGTAATAGCCAGTTTGGTAAGTAAAATCAATAAGGCTTTGCAAACCACTAGTGTCATGGTGACACACGATATTCAGCAATCACTGGATATTGCCAGTCATGTAGTATTTCTGGCACATGGAGAAATAATTTTTTCAGGTTCTCCGCATGCAATGAGTAAGCTGGATTCACCATGGGTAAATCAGTTTATTCATGGACTGGCTGACGGGCCTGTAGCATTTCGCTATCCGGCAACCACAACCTTACAACAGGATTTAGATATCGCGTGATGAAAGCAATCGAGCAACTGGGTGCAAAAACCCTGAGTTTTGTCCAGCATCTGGGGCGTGCCGTACTGTTCCTGTTTGCCGTCCTGATGCGTAGTGGAACAGTATTACGCCGTCCGAGCCTCATGATTCGGCAAATGTATTTTTCCGGTGTTCTCTCCATCATAATTATTGCCGTATCAGGGTTATTTGTCGGTATGGTACTGGGCTTACAGGCTTATACGCAGCTGGCTAAATTCAAGTCGGCTGATATCCTTGGTTATATGGTGGCAGCAGCCATGCTGCGGGAACTGGGTCCAGTGCTTGCAGCAATCCTGTTTGCCAGTAGTGCCGGTGGTGCAATGACCAGTGAAATTGGTCTAATGAAAACCACAGAGCAGCTGGAAGCAATGAATGTTATGGCTATTGATCCGGTGGCACGGGTAGTGGCACCGCGCTTCTGGGCTGGTGTGCTTTCCATGCCTTTGCTGGCTTCAATATTCAATGTAGCTGGTGTATATGGCGCTTATCAGATTGGCGTAAACTATTTTGGTATGGACAACGGTGTATTCTGGGGGCAAATGCAGAACAATCTGGATTTTTATTACGATGTAGTGAACGGTCTGATCAAGTCACTTGTGTTTGGTGTAGTAGTCACACTAATCGCGGTTTATCAGGGTTTTTATGCAAAGCCTACTTCAGAAGGCATCTTGCGCGCTAATACACGTACCGTAGTATCCAGTTCTCTGACCATTCTGGCAGTGGATTTTATGCTGACAGCTCTGATGTTTACCAAATAAGATACAGATTAACAGGGTAATGATATGAAAAAAAACAGTCTGGAAATGCTGGTTGGTCTATTCGTTCTAATAGGCATAGTGGCGATCCTATTTTTGTCTTTTCGCGTGGCTGGTGGTAATGGTATCGGTTCTGCACAACCTAGCTATACTGTAACTGCATCATTTAATGATATTGGCGGGCTGAAAGCTCAGGCTCCTGTCAAAATAGCCGGTGTGGTTATAGGAAGAGTGGATAAAATTGTGCTTGATACCAAAGATTATCAGGCAAAAGTTACTTTAAAAATTGATAAGAAATATCAATTAAGCACGGATACTTCTGCACAAATTCTGACTTCTGGATTGTTGGGTGATCAATATATCGGATTGTCTCCGGGCGGTGATCCGGATAATCTTACTGATGGAAGTGAAATTTATCTTACTGGTTCAGCTTTAGTACTGGAACAACTAATCGGTAAATTCATGACTAATTTTGCTGAAGGTAACGCCAAGAGTGATAATAAAACAAATAGTACTGCTGCGAGTAATTAAGCAGTAATATTTAGAGAAAAATAAGTATTCTTAATTTGAAGGATAAAATTATGAAATTAAATAAATCAGCTCTATTAGGAGCATTAAGTATTGGTATTATGAGTATCAGCATTGCATGTGCGACACCACAGCAGGCTGTGACTCAGCTTAAAAATAATGCCGATCAGGTATTGAATATTCTCAGGGCTGCTAATGGCGGTAATGATAACCAAGTGCGCAGACAAGCAGAAAATTATGCAACACCATATTTCGATTTCGAACGTATGACCGCTTTGGCTGTAGGCGCTCCATGGCGGGGAGCAACACCTGCGCAGAAGCAGGCCTTGACACAAGAATTTAAGACATTATTGATTCGAACCTATTCCGGCACAATGCTAAAATTTAAAAATGCACAGGCCAACGTAAACAATAACCCGATAGTGACAAAAAACGGGCGTGAAGTAACTATACGTGTCGATGTTACTGCACCAGGCAGTAAACCAGTACGTATGGATTATGCTACCTATCAATCAGGAAATATTTACCGTATTTATAATGTCACGGTAGAAGGTGCTAGCTTAGTGACTGTTTACCGTAACCAATTCAACCAGACTATTAGCCAAAAAGGGATTGATGGACTGATAGCTGATCTGCATGCGAAAAACGGTAATTAACCGTGCAGACCACTGTGCAGGGTAAAACCCTGATGCTTCATGACAAGATAACCATGAGTACAGTAGGGGAGAGCGATTACAAGCGATTCTGCAATTGTATTCAGAATGAAGGCATTGAAAAAATAGATGTTAGTGGCGTCACTGAAGCTGATTCAGCATGTGTGGCTTTACTAATTGCCGCAAAGCGATTGGCACACAGACAGAAATTTATGTTGCACATCACTGGTGTGCCATCAGGACTGATTACCCTAATGGCACTCTATGGTGTAGAGGAATCTTTACAATGAGTAAGAAAAAGTTGCTGGCAGCCACACTGCTATTATTTCTGAGTCAGGCGGGTTGGGCTGAAGAGCAGGCCTATAAAGACCCCTATGAAGGATATAACCGGGTAATGTTTAATATTAATGATCATTTGGATCGTTACATCATGACACCGGTAGCTCGTGGTTATCGTAAAGTAACACCGTCACCTGTACGTACCGGAGTAAACAACTTTTTCAATAATCTACGCGATGTAGTCAGTTTCGGCAGTAATCTGTTGCGGCTGGATATTGAGAAGGCTAGTACAGATTTTGTACGCGTAGGCATCAATACCACCTTTGGTTTGGGCGGTTTGCTGAATATTGCTGATGCAGGTCAGATTCCGAATAATAAAAATACACTTGGTGACACCTTTGCCTCATGGGGCTGGAAAAACAGTCATTACTTTGTTTATCCGATTTTGGGTCCATCAACCGTACGTGACAGTATTGGTAGCACCATCACTGATGCATTTCCAGTAGAAAATGCTATTTTCAAGGATAACACTGTACGCTGGAGTGTTACCGGCTTAAATGGAGTTGCTACTCGTGAGGCTTTGCTGGATGTAACCGATAGCTTGAATGATGCAGCGCTGGATCGCTATACTTATATGCGTGATATGTATATGAGACTGCGTAATCAACAGGTTGGAGGTACATTATTTCCTGCTGATGATGAGGACGATGACGACGATATCGACAATCTGGTGGCACCAGATGGTGGTAATAGCACCCATACACAGCCAGCATCAGCTACAGCAGATAAACCTGCTGATGCAGCAATCAAGACCTCTGTACCATCTACCAACAGCAAGCATGTAAAAACTGAGCCAGTATCTTCTGCTGAATATGTTGCCGGTACTACTACAGCACCTGCTGATACAGCCTCAGTCAACCAGCCTTACTGGAATGTGCACTAAGCACAAATATGGGCATTGCCAGAATTTAAACTTGTAACTGAAAATCTGGTCGTATTACCACAGGGATGCAATTATGTATGAAGTAAACCGCAGTGTATTTTTGCTCATTCCGCTTGAACCATTCTGGGCATGGTTACAAAACCTGCCAGATATTGATCTGGAAGAGTTATCATTGGAGGTTTTACAGCAGGATGCCAATGCCTATCTGACTTCTGCTCGTGAGGATGCTAATGATTTATGGACTGAAGTTGAGCAGCGTTATCAGGATATTTTTGCTGCTGAACTGGCTGACTGGTGCGAGGATGAAAGCTTATGGCCAACTTTAAGCTTTGATAATTTTAAGGATTGGTTTGGGGTACAGATTTCAACAGTGGTAACCGATCTGGCGCAGGAGGAACTGGCACGCGAAACATTCGTATCTATTGTTCTGAATTAAATCAGTATTATTGCTTATATAAAAAAGCCAATGTTAAACATCGGCTTTTTTATATTAAAAGCTATTCTGTGACATTTATTATTCTGTATTAAAATCACCCTGTTAAACTATAAATTAATTGCAAAATCTTTAATCTTGCTAACCTGATTTAAAATAATCCATTACAATTGTATACAATCAATCAACTTTTAACTTAGTTTATATGTTGTACACAACTGGAATTAACTCATATGCAGTACAGAAGTAAGACTGTATCGCGACGTCGGTTATTATTGGCAGGCAGCGCGGCCATGCTTGGTGTAGCCATGCCACGGATGGCACTGGCTGGAGCACAACGTGAAGAAACGCTTTCTGATGACGTGACTTCCATTATGCGCAATGCTGTCAATAATGCCAATCCACCACGGTTGATTTTTGCTTCACCTGCAGAAGCCAGCCGCTGGTTAAATGCCATGTCAACACGGCTTACGCCATATGTTCCAGATGAGTATGCGCGTAAACGGCTACTTACCAATATCCAGTATGAAGCGATGCGTGCCGGTCTGGATACACAGGTGATACTTGGTTTAATTGAAGTAGAAAGCCGTTTTCGCCAGTATGCTATTTCTGGTGTAGGTGCTCGCGGGCTGATGCAGGTAATGCCTTTCTGGGTAAAGCAGATAGGTCGTCCAGAACATAACTTATTCGATATTCGCACTAACTTACGCTATGGTTGCACCATTCTGCGTTATTATCGAAATCGAGAGAATGGTAATATGGCAAGAGCACTGGCGCGTTATAATGGCAGTTTGGGTCGTACTACTTATTCAAATGCTGTTATTGGTGCCTGGCAGCGGCACTGGCAATGGGCATAACAAGCATTCTGTAACAAAAAATCTTATCAACATGGGTTGTCTGCGAAGATTACCTGTATTCATTATTAGGAAACCACCATGTCTGTTAATAAAGTCATCCTGGTTGGGCGTTTGGGGCGAGATCCGGAAACGCGATATATGCCTAGCGGCGATGCAGTAACCAATTTTTCTATCGCTACTGATGAACAATGGCGTGACCGCAATGGCGAACGCCAGACCCGTACTGAATGGCACAACATTACACTGTTTGGCAAGCTGGGTGAAATAGCCAGCCAGTATCTGCGTAAAGGTAGTCAGGTGTATATTGAAGGCCGTATTCAAAGCCGTAAATACAGTGGCAAAGATGGTATTGAACGAACAGCTTACGACATCATCGGCAATGAAATGAAAATGCTGGGCAGCCGTAATGATGGCGCCAGCGCTGGTGGTGGCTATGATCAGGCCGGTGGCGGTGCTGATTATGCTCAGGGCGGCAATAACTATAGCCAGGGCGGTTATGATGCTGCGCCTGCTGCTTCCAGTCCACCACCGGCAGCACCACGTCGGCAGGCACCACGACCAGCACCAACTCCGGCGCCGGTGGATGATATTGATGACGATATTCCTTTTTAATCATCCAAAATTGATTAAAAACCAATTCATGACTGAATTAGCTGGATAAATTGATTTTTGGTAATTTTCGCCTTTCAGATGTATATTTGAAGGGCGTTTTATTTAATGAGGGAAGACACTAATACTCAAACAACCTATTTAGTGCAGATTGAGTAAACCGAATTGTGATTAATCAGCATAATAGTTGGTTTTAATCTCATTTACTGGTAACTATGCCATATTTTTATACGTTAAAACCTGCATCTTGATTAGGCTAATTGTATCTAATATGTAACTATTCCCTAAAATAGTACAGCCACCTATAGGAGAAATATTTGATTGCTAAAGTAAACATTAAAACTCAGCATTTTTATCCCAGATTAAATGTTCAACAGGAATCCATTTGTGGTCTTTTTCTTCAAACCAAACAGTGAGGTTTTCTTCATCACTGCTAGCCCAAGTTACTTCCCTAATTTTTATATCTCTGCTCCTTATTTCCTTTTGTGTAAATTGTTTGAATAGTCCTACTCTAAATTCGGTAATAAAACCGTCTTTTTTACCCAGAATAAAAGTTTTATCCCACAAGGGCGGGTATTTTTTTATCAGACTATCTACAGGTGTTTGTTCTATCTGATTAAAGTTCATAAATTTTTCCATAGTATCGCTATCGGCCCTATTTAACTCTTTATTAACTACTATGTGACTCTCCCGATTATTCTCTTCTATTACTTCAATTTTATTGTACGAGGCTAGAAGCAGAACAAATAATATGATGAATACGTTTTTATTCATAACTTTATATTAGATAAAAAGTTGTATTAAGGAACATGGCATTTAGCTGATTTAGAATATCATCTAAATGACGCTTATGTAATTCATTTCCTATATTCATTACGCTGATTTGAATCGCTTGTCGCCAATATTAACGCAAATGAAAGCGCACGATCGTTGTATGCTGGAACTTTTTGAAAAAGACTCTTAAAGAACTGCCTGAACAAAGTGCGCTTTACTGAATGGATATTTAACAATAAATAGGGTTAATATTGCTTACGAGATAAGAACAATTAAACTGTATTATTTAATCATATTTGATAAGGCAATTTAGTTTGCATACAAAAGGATTAAATTAAAAGGTTATTGCGTTACATCGTGCTTAATGGTTTATCGATTTGGGCGATAGAAACTAAAATTTACTTCTGTTTGAGAATGGAATAAAACACAATAATGTGGCAAATGTCAGCATAGCTACCGCGCCCCATACAGCACTCCATCCGTAGCCATCGGCAATACAGGCAATGATAATAGGTGTTAGAAACGAAGTGATAAATACGGTAGTACCAACCATACCTAGGGCTGTTCCTGCCCGTTCAATGCCAGCTTTCACCGCCACTTCGGTATAAGCGATACCATGCCACGCATGACCAAATAAACCAGTTAGTACAACAAATACAACACCCATATATGTATTATTCACCATTACACAGAGCAGCAAAGAGGCAATTCCACCAAGTATGGCGTAATATTTTAGTAAGGAAATGCGATTCTTTTTTTTGTCTGTATAGTATCCGGACCAAATCCTGAGCATTCCGCCGCCAATCTGCACACCAATAAGAATAATGGAGATTGATGCCAAACCTATATGTAGAATATCGCGCATGTAAATGCTGCCAAATGTAAGTATGGCCATTTGAGGTACTGTTAGAAAACCAGCCACTATAACAATCTTCCATACTTCAACACTTTTCAGTGGTGAAGGAATAGTGAGCATTGATTTAGATGTATATTCTGATTCGGCGTGTTTGGTATTAATGAACAATACAACTACAAGCCCCACGCTGAAACCTGCGATGGCTAGCACAATAAACATTAGTTCAAAACCATATGAATAGGCCAGCCAAGGCAGTAGCCCTGTACCAATTGCCCCGCCAACCGGAATTGCAGTCTGGCGAACACTCATGGCAAATCCACGCTCATTATCATCAAACCATGACATCACTGTTCTGCCAGATGATGAGTTAATACTGCCACTGAGCGCTCCTGTGACTGCTAGTGCCACTCCCAAGTGTAAATACTTAACGCCGCCAAGTGAAGCCTCTGGCGTAAGTGATATGGCGATTAAGGCATATACTATGGCTGATGACCATAAGCCGAAAATCAGAACTTTTTTATCACCTAATTTGTCTGTCAGAATCCCCCAAATTATTTCGGAAGCTGCAACTCCTAATCCCATTGAACCTAAAACAAAACTAAGCTCGTATAATGAAAAATGGTAAGCATCTCGCATTAAAATTCCAGTGATGGGAGTACCAGCAAAACCCATTGCAAATGTTGCTTGTGCCAGAACACCAATTGCAAGTACAAACCAACGATAATTATTTTTTTTATCCATTTTTGTCTTGCTTTCTTTTAAATATCATACGAAATTGTATGCGTTTTTTGATGCTATGCTGTTTCGGTATGTGAGTAAACAAAATAATTAATATGTAAACATATAATAAATAATCGGTATAATTTTATTATCATATGAATAATGTTTATGTTACTGTGTCAGTTTGTCTATTTTTTAATATTATGCGCAATAATAGTGGATGATGCAGCTATTTATGGTTTTAGGTATAGCTTATGCATACATTAAAGGAGAACTAGATATATTATTGGCATAATGTAATCATAGACCAAACAATGAGCCGATGTTGTGCTGGAATCTGCAAATGTATCGAATGATGGCAAAAATCATCAGCCAATCTTAAAGCAGGAGCTAAGAACTTATTTCTACACCTGCGAAATAAGCTTTGCTATTTTATACTGGTCTGCTAAAATAGCATCTATGGAACAGCGCAAGCCGCCAGAATCGGGCGGCTTGCTTTTTGTTATTAATGCGAAATACCGTTGGAGCATTCGACTTCGGTATCTTGGAGAAATATGATGCAAAAAATTCCATTGACCGTAAATGGTGCCGATTTGCTGAAGCAGGAACTGCAAGAACTCAAGAGTGTGGCTCGTCCGGCTGTGATTGAGGCTATTGCTGAGGCACGTTCACATGGCGATCTGTCGGAAAATGCAGAATACGAAGCTGCTAAGGAAAAACAGGGCTTTATTGAAGGCCGGATTGCTGAAATTGAGCATAAACTTTCTCTGGCACACATTATTGACCCGAAAGAAACCAATGCTGATGGTAAAGTGGTATTTGGGGCAACAGTGAAAATGCAGGATCTGGAAACTGAAGAAGTGGTTAGTTATCAGATCGTTGGTGAAGATGAGGCCGATATTAAACAGGCAAAGATTTTTGTTGGCTCACCGATAGCGCGCGCGCTGATAGGCAAGGAAGAAGGCGATGTGGCTGAGGTTCAGGCACCCAGTGGTGTGCGTGAATATGAAATTCTTGAGGTTTTTTATATTTAGGCAGGTGGTTTTAATCAGTTGCCTGTTGTCTTGGGTTAAACCACTAGGGGTAAATAACTAAGCGATTCATGGAATGAATCGCTTTTGTTTATTCAGTTGTTTCGGATTTCTGGCGGTATAACACCAGCTGTTTGCCGATATGCTGTATCAGTTTTGCACCAGTTGCTGTGCACAGTGCTTCAGCAATGGCAATACGCTGTGCACGGTCGTCGCCAGCTACCTGTACTTTTATCAGCTCGTGTGCATCAAGATTGCGGTTAGTTTCGGCGATTACTTCGGTAGTTAGTCCGTGTTGTCCAATTAGTACAACGGCATGAAGTTGATGTGCACGTGCTTTTAATGCCATTTTATTTTTACTGTTTAGTTTATCAGTTGCCATTTTAGTTTCCGTATGGTTAAAACCTGCTTATCTGGTTAGCAGATACGCTGGTTAGATTGAAATTGGGCTATTTTAAATGAGACATATAAATTTTTATAGTTAATATCAATCTTATTTTATTCAATATGCGTAATATTAGGTATTTCGCAGGATAATTGAATCTGAGCTCATATATCGTGCTTATGGGGTAGGTTGTGATGATGGGCGTGAATTGGTTGGCAGAAGTATGCTGATCAGGCATGACTGATTCGTTGTTTGGGATTTCTATTTGGTATATCAATCTTTGATAATATGTCGCTTAATTGGTGAATTGATTTCAGGTTGATGGCATTTGCTGGGTTGCTTATTTGGATTTGAACATTTAAATTTTGCTTGAGGCTATTTAAGATTAATATATTAGCGTGTATGTAGCGGTATTGTGGGCGCAGGATATCATATTTTTCAGCATATACTTCTGGTTATGCTCAGGGATATTATTTATGCGCTTTTTTCTATACAGAAGTTTGGGACAATGTATAAAGAATCATTGTTCTGTTTTGTTGTTTCAGGCTAATGTTTAACTTGTCTCGTATAAATGATTTTTGTATTTTCGGCGAAAGATTACATAATACAAGTATGTTGATGCATTAACATTTATAATAACAGGACAAAAATTATTGTAGCTTTAGTAAAGTGAGCTACTTAGTCAGGAATAAATATCTTCATGAATAGGAATAGCCAGTTTAATCATATCGGTATAGTGACGCGGCCACAAACGCCGATGATGAGTGCAGTATTGAATGAACTTATTGCTTTTTTATGCAATGAAGGTCTTTCGGTATATCTGGATAGTGAGGCGCAAGCAGATAACCAGATTAATCCGCAGCAGCTTCAATATTGTCATGTCATCAGAAAATCTGATATGGGGCGGCGTTGTGATCTGGTTATTGTACTGGGTGGTGATGGTACATTGCTGTCAGTTGCTCGCAAACTGGCGCCATACCGAGTACCGTTGATTGGCATACATCAGGGGCATCTGGGCTTTTTGACACAAGTGCCTCGAGCACAAATGATAACTGAGCTGTCCGGTATGCTTACTGGAAAATATTTGCCTGAAGAACGTATTTTGCTGGAAGCCACGGTGGTACGCGCCGGTGAGGACGTTTATCATTCGCTGGCGTTGAACGATGTGGTGCTTAGCCGTGGTGCGCTGGGGCAGATGATTGAATTTGAAGTTTTTATTAATAAAGAATTTGTCTACACTCAGCGTTCGGATGGTTTAATTGTGTCTACGCCGACAGGCTCAACAGCATATGCACTGGCTGCAGGTGGCCCGATTCTGCAACCGACTTTGCGTGCTTTTAGTCTAGTACCTATTTGCCCGCAATCAATGTCAAACCGACCAATTGCTGTTAATGATACCAGTGAAATTGAAGTGCTGGTTACTAAAGGCAGTGACGCTCGTGCTCATTTCGATGGTCAGGTATTTTTTGATTTGAAGAGTATGGATAAGGTATGTATCAATCGTTATCGCAATTCTCTCAGAATTCTGCATCCGATTAATTACCAGTATTACAAAACTTTGCGCCAGAAACTGCATTGGGGTGATCAATTGGTATAAGGAGGAAGTAATGGATATAAATCATATTTACTCAATCAGAAATTAATCCTGCTTTGATGAATTTTTGAGGCCAGCTCTAGTTGTAAGGCAAAAGTATCATCTCGACGATAATCAGAAAAATGTGGTAATAATTAATAAAATCGAAATTTATTACAGGTAATTTTAGTTTTTTCTAAAAAAGTGTTTCCTGTTCTTCTAAAAAATACTAAAATCAGGTCTAAATTATTAATGCTTTCTTTCAGAAAGGCTGTTTATGCTTTTGGCGTTATCTTTGCGGGACTTTGTGATTGTTGATGAGCTGAATCTGAGTTTTCAAGGCGGGTTTACTGTTCTGACAGGGGAAACCGGTGCGGGCAAATCGATTACACTGGATGCTTTAGGTCTGTTGCTAGGTGATAAGGCTGATTACGGACAGATTCGCCATGGCGCCAAAGAGGCACAGTTATCTGCGCTATTTGATGTTGGTGATGTACCGCAGGCGTGTGTGCTATTACAGGAACAAGGATTGCTGGCTGAACACGAAACGCAGTTGAGTATCCGTCGCATAATTGATGTGAAAGGAAAAAGCCGCAGCTTTATCAATAATCAGGCAGTAACGCTTGGTCAGTTACGCCAGATTGGCGAATTGCTGATTGATATTCATGGTCAGAATGCCCATCACTCTTTAAATAGTGAAGCCGCACAACGTGTATTATTGGATGCTTTTGCAGGTGCAGATAAGGAAGTTGCGCAGGTACGCGAAGCTTATCAGCGCTGGCATGATGCAGAACGTGAGCTGGAAAAAGCACAAACTCAGGCGGACAGCCTGAATATTGAACGTGAGCGTTTGCAATGGCGCTTTGATGAACTCAATGCATTGAATCTGCAAGAAAATGAATGGGATGCTCTTAGCCAGAGCCATGATGCACTGGTGCATGCAGCTGATATCCTGCATACAGCAGCCAGCGTGGAGGAAATAATTAATGGTGATGATGGCTTGCAAGGCCGTTTATATCACTGCCGGCAGCAACTGGCTGTACTGGCCAATGCTGCGCCTGCTTTTGCCGATAGTGTGACATTATTGGAGTCGGTAGAAGCAGAATTGGGAGAAGTGAGTGCTTATCTGCGCGAAGCCAGTGCTAGTGTTGAAACAGATGAAAATCTGCTTGCACAGCAGGGACAGCGAATGCAGGAATTAATGAGTGTGGCGCGTAAATACCGGTTGGAGCCACCGCAGCTGCCTGAAGAACTGGCTAAGGTTGCAGCTGCCTTGAACGAGTTGGAAGCATCCGCAGATATTGAAGCATTACATGCACGGGTAGCTGAGCGCAAAAATGAATATATGCAGGCAGCTCAGCAGTTATCGGCAAAGCGTCATCAGGCAGCCAAAAAGCTGGCGAAGCAAACCACTGCCCACATGCAGAATCTGGCGATGCAGGGCGCACGCTTTAACATTGAACTTCTAAGTGCCTCACCTTCTTTGCATGGTCTGGAGCAGGTACAGTATCAGGTAGCGGCCAATCAGGGCACACCTTTACGTGCCATGAGTAAAGTGGCTTCCGGCGGTGAACTGGCACGTATCAGTTTGGCGTTGCAGATGGTGACTAGTCAATACAATGCTGTACCTACGCTGATTTTTGATGAAGTAGATACCGGTATTGGGGGGGCTGTGGCCGATGTTGTTGGCCATGCTTTGCGCAGTCTGGGACAAAACCGTCAGATACTGGCTGTCACCCATTTACCACAAGTGGCTGCCTGTGGACAGCAGCATTGGCAGGTACGCAAACACAGCAGTAAGGGGCAGACATTCAGCGAAATAAAGGTTTTAACATCTGCTGAACGTGTTGATGAGATTGCGCGTATGCTTGGTGGTGAAACTATTACCGACACTACGCGTAATCATGCCAAGGAGATGCTGGAGCTGGCGCAAGATTGAAGCTGTTATGCTGGTTTTATCGGGTAAAGCTAAGGATTATCTTTGTTGCTAAATTCTGCTCAGTTCTCACGCTTAGTATGCTGTGATTTATAAAGCTGTGTGAAGTGAACTATGGCAAAACTGGTTTAAGAAAAATTGTATTTTTAGTTAATGTAATATACGAAATAGATAGTAATATGCTGAATCAGTATAAAATACTAAAATCATCAGGAAATTTTTCTAACAAAATTATTAAGTAGGATGATTGGATTCTGATCTTGAATCTCAAAAGTCAATTTTTACTGTTAGATTATGGAAAATTAGATAGAAGTAGAGAAATTTGAAGAAATTATTTGCCCATTGAAAATGATAATTACATTGTTATATTGGTAAGGGCTATGGTATGTGAGAGGGGCTTATTAATTAAGATTAGATTTCTCTAAGGAGGCCAAGACAAATTTTAAATAAAGCTTTAAGCTATAATAAAGCAGCTGATGAGGTTTTAGGAAATACATTTGATAGAACAATCGAATGATTATCGCAGAGTTAAAAAATCGAAAGATTTAGAATTTTAGTGTGTC
This sequence comes from Snodgrassella sp., assembly GCF_024103505.1. Taxonomy (NCBI): domain Bacteria; kingdom Pseudomonadati; phylum Pseudomonadota; class Betaproteobacteria; order Neisseriales; family Neisseriaceae; genus Snodgrassella; species Snodgrassella sp. Next base: position 115,972 of record NZ_JAGGIJ010000003.1, on the reverse strand, counting down.
TGCCTGTGGGTTTTAAGGTTATCTGTCCAACAGGCAAGCTATTCAATCCGAGCGATAGCTATAATAGAACTTAATTCTGCTATGATATGGTACATATCATTGCTGTATTATAACTTTTTGGTTAATCGTTCTGGCAAGTTTTGTTAACAGCAACAATACTTTGGAAAATATGCTGTCCGTCTATAAGGCATTGACTACCAGCCTGAATTAGCCAGATTAATGAAAAATAAAGCGGTAACAAGGGGGTAAAATGACGACATATAATTTACTGCAAACGGAACATGCCAGACCAATTAAGATGTGGACCCAAGGGGTGCCGGTAGATGAGAAAGCCAAAGCGCAACTGATTAAAACTGCTCAATTACCGTTTATTTTCCAGCACATTGCGGTTATGCCAGATGTGCATGTGGGGAAAGGTTCTACTATTGGCAGTGTTATACCTACATCTGGTGCAATAATTCCGGCCGCTGTGGGCGTGGATATTGGTTGTGGCATGATGGCGGTGCAGACTTCACTGATGGCGGCTGATTTACCGGATAATCTGCAAGGGTTACGGCGGGAGATCGAAAAAGCGGTACCATACGGGCTGTCGCCCAGACATCGGGGTCGCGATCAGGGCAGCTGGCAGAGTCCGCCCTCAGTGGTTGACCAGTACTGGCAGCAACTGCTGCCGGGATTTGAACAGCTCACCGCCAAATATCCGCGATTTCTCAATACTAATAACTACCACCATCTGGGTACGCTTGGCACTGGCAATCATTTTATTGAAATCTGCCTGGATGAGGCTGAGCGGGTGTGGATAATGTTGCATAGTGGTTCACGCGGTATTGGCAATGCCATTGGTACTTTTTTTATTGAACTGGCGAAAAAGGATATGCAGGTGCATATTCAGAATCTGCCTGATGAAAATCTGGCTTATTTGCGTGAAGGCACTGAACATTTTGAGGATTATGTTTCAGCCGTACACTGGGCACAGGAATTTGCGCGCTTAAACCGTGAAACGATGATGCACAATGTGATTATGGCGTTGCGTCAGGTAATCAGCAAACCCTTTAATACTCATCTGGCCGCAGTAAACTGTCATCATAATTATGTGCAGAAAGAGCAGCATTTTGGTGCTGAAGTTTATATTACCCGTAAGGGTGCGGTTTCAGCCCGTGCAGGGGAACTGGGCATTATTCCCGGTTCAATGGGTGCGCAGAGTTATATTGTCAAAGGTTTAGGTAATGCAGACAGTTTCTGCTCCTGCTCGCATGGTGCCGGAAGAGTGATGAGCCGTACCGAAGCCAAAAAACGATTCAGTATTGCTGACCAGATTCAGGCTACTGCTCATGTGGAGTGCCGCAAGGATGCCAATGTGATTGATGAAATTCCGATGGCCTACAAGGATATTGATGCTGTGATGACGGCACAGAATGAGTTGGTAGAAATTGTGCATCGCTTACGGCAGGTGGTATGTGTGAAAGGCTGAAGTAATGTTATGCAGCCAGAATGTATCTGGTGGGTGCTGTATTGTAATTAATATTGCTGTGATTGTGGCTGTTTACCGCTGAGAATGTTTGGTCTCTTGCATGCACGTTGTATAATTGTGTTTTACAATAATCTGTGATGGGTTGTTTATGAGCGAACCACATAGTGATGCTATTTTGGATGTTACCGGTCTGAATTGCCCGATGCCGATTCTGCGTGCCAAAAAAGCGCTGGCGGCACTGGATGGTGGGCAGGTATTACAGGTATTGGCAACGGATAAAAGTGCGCCAGATGATTTTGCTGCTTTTTGCCGCCAGACAGGACATGAATTGTTGCATCAGCAAAATAGGGATGACGGTGTAATGATCATGTGGATAAAACACCGTTAGAATCAGTCTGGCTATGATTTAATACCCTTATTTTCGGCATTTTTTAGGGTTATGCCAGTACCGGATGCCGGAGCAGCGGCAGAGTAGTACATTAATCAATTGTCTTTTTGAGCAGTGTAACAGCCTGTTAATGAAACGGATGCAGATGCAGACTCTCACCATAACCCGACCCGATGACTGGCATCTTCATGTACGTGATGGTGCAGCTTTAAAAGCAGTGGTGCCATTCAGTGCACGTCAGATGGGGCGCGCTGTGATTATGCCTAATCTGAAACCACCGGTAACCACAGTTGCGGCAGCTATGGCTTATCGTGAGCGTATTCTGGCCGCAGTGCCGGCTGATAGCCATTTTCAGCCACTGATGACCCTATACCTGACCAACCAGACTACGCCGACACTTATCCGCGCAGCCAAAGCTGCCGGTATCATTGCGTGCAAGCTGTATCCGGCTGGTGCTACCACCAATTCTGCTGCTGGTGTCAATGATTTATGGGCTTTATTACCCGTACTGGAAACTATGGCCGAAGTAGGCTTGCCACTACTGATTCATGGGGAAGTAACCAAAAGCGAAATCGATATTTTTGACCGTGAGGCTGTATTTATTGATGAGCTGTTACAACCACTACTACAGCGTTTGCCCAGCCTGAAGCTGGTACTTGAGCATATTACCACCGCAGAAGCAGCACAGCTGGTAGCTGAAGCGGGTGATAATGTGGCAGCCACGGTAACACCACAACACTTACTTTATAACCGCAATGCCTTGCTGGCGGGCGGAATACAACCACATCATTATTGCCTGCCGGTATTGAAGCGTGAAACCCATCGACAGGCATTATTACAGGCTGTCTGTGGTGCACAGGCACATAAATTTTTTCTGGGCACGGATAGTGCTCCTCATGCACAGGCCAGTAAAGAATGTACTTGTGGCTGTGCGGGCATCTTTAGTGCTTTTGCGGCTATTGAGTTGTATGCTGAGGCATTCGAAGAGGTCGCAGCACTGGATAAATTACAGGCTTTCGCCGCTGAAAACGGCCCACGTTTTTATGGTCTGGATCCGAATACGGATACAATCACACTGGTTAAATGTACTCAAACTGTCCCGCCACACTTTCCATATGGTCAGGAGCGCCTGATTCCGCTGCGTGCAAATGGAACCATTGGCTGGACAGTAGTGGAATAATTCAGACGATGCAGGATTTACATACAAAAATGATTCAGTTGCCGCTACCGAGACATCAGACTGAAATTCGGGTGCGCGGCTTTCATCTGGATGTATACCGGCATGTTAACAATGCGCGTTATCTTGAATTTCTGGAAGAAGCACGTTGGCACTATTTTGATGAAGCTGGTTTAACGCCGTTATTGACTACTGCTGGCTGTGGTATGGCGGTGATTAATATTGATATCAGTTACCGGCGCAGTGCTGGTTTTGGTGATGATTTGCTGATTACTACAGCTTTTAGTAAAGTTCAAGCGCGTAAAGTGGAAGTTAGTCAGACTATCACACTGAAAAATACAGGCCAGACAGTGGTTCAGGCACAGGTTGTATTTGTGGCTTTTGATCTGGACAGTAATAGGGCTATTTCTTTTCCGGCTGTTATACAGCAGCGTCTTGCTGCTTTGTTGAAAAGTGAAGTAAGCGGAAAATAAAAGGCATAAGTATCTGTGGAGTGATCAGTTACAGAAATAGAGATTATGTCTAATTAGGGCATTAAGGAAAGATATATTTACCCTGAAAAATTGTTGCTAACGCAGCAACTTAAGTTTTGGATGGCAATGGTTTGGCATTAAACATCGCAGTAGATACTTGTGTTAAGACCTACTCATGAATCTGCTACCAATTGTAACGCTGAACTTGAACCTGATTGATATATTTCAAGCCAGTAAAAACCCTGCTTTAGGCAGGGTTTTACACATCAGGCTTTGCCATCTGCTTCCCGTAGCATGGCATAAATTTCGTCTTTCAGACGCAACTTCTCCCGTTTTAGCTCATCTAGATTATCCAGACCACTGGTAACAGGATTATTGGTCAGACCGGTAATTTTATCATCCAGCCGGTTGTGTTCTTCAAATAGGTTGGCAAAATGATTATTTTCCGCCTTCAATTTACTAATCAGCTCGCGATATTCTGGGAACATATAAAATCCTTTACAGTTTGGTTAAAATGATTTTTATTATTTTGCATTAATTATAGCTTAAGGTATATAAGATTGCGCTAATTATGGCGTAAAAAGTCACGATAACATGTTAAAATGTAACAATAATACATATGGGAGTTTACAATGTATAAACGGTTGATGGGCTGGCTAAGTGTATTTATTTTGGCCTTGAGCCTCAGTGGCTGCGGCTATAATACTATGCAATCGCAGGATGAAGCCGCTAATGCGGCCTGGTCGGAAGTTCTGAATCAGTACCAGCGTCGTGCTGATCTGGTGCCCAATCTGGTGAATACGGTGAAGGGCTATGCCAAGCATGAACAGCAGGTTCTAACTGATGTTACGAATGCTCGTTCACGTGTTGGCAGTCTGAATATGACTGGCAGCGATGCAGTTGATCCGGCAAAAATGCAGCAGTTCTCGCAAGCTCAGGGTAATCTGAGCAGTGCATTGAGCCGTTTACTGGTAGTAAGTGAAAATTATCCTGATTTGAAAGCCGACCAAAGTTTCCGCGATTTACAGGCGCAGCTGGAAGGTACGGAAAACCGCATTGCGCTGGCGCGTAACCGTTATATTCAGACGGTACAGGTTTATAACACTACGTTGCGCTCTTTCCCGAATAATCTCACCGCCAAAATTTTTGGTATGCATGTACGACCAAATTTTGTACCGGAAAATGAGGCCGCTGTGAAGCAGGCTCCGCATGTAGAATTCTAGTTTAGTTGCCTGCCTGATTGTTCATTTCAATCCTAAACAGCCAGTTTGTATAAACTGGCTGTTTCTCTGTCAAATCATTACAAAACCGGCTTTTCGGGTGCAGTAAAGCAGACTTATACCAGCTCGATAGCATTCAATCTTGCATATTCAGGCAAAATTTTGGTTGTTGCAGAATATAATTCAGTTGCGCTATTAGCTGTCTGGATATGGTGTCATTAATTTTCTGGCTATGCATATGGTGATGTATTTATAATGATGCCTGCCGGTTTGATAACAGCCAGTTGTTTAAATATTATTAATTGGGATGCTGTAGCTTAGTCTTAAAAGAAGTAATGGCGGCAGTATTAATGTCTAGATCATAATTAGTATTTGTGCCTATATTATTGTATTACCAAATAGTTTTTATCCAATAAAGCTGTTTAAAATTAAATTAAATTTTGTATTTTTCATTGTTTTGTTGCAAATACCGCTATTCTGTTTTTATGGCAAAATTGCTCTGATATTTAAGATATATTAGTTACCTGAGTATAAACCGGCCATGCATGAATGTAAGCAGAAAATTTGAATATTCAGTACGGTTTGCTGACTTCCTGTTTATCTTGTGCTATTGCTGTTTTAGTGGCCACAATATGGCACAATTATTTGTTACAGCTAGGAGCTGTCTAGCCGGTATGAACTCGGTACGTACAGCAACAAGGTGAAAATCATGAATATAATCCGTTTATCAGCCCGCAATTTATTGTTATTGCTTCTGGGTTGTTGCTTTGCCTTGCTGGCATCAGCTGCTGAAAATCTGGTACCAGTTCCGGCTTTGACTGCTCCGGTAATGGATACGGCTAATATGTTACAGCCAGACACCCGTGATGATTTAAACAAGCAATTGCGGGCATTCAGTCGCGAGCACGGCAGCCAGATTGTGGTATTAACTGTACCTACTATTGCACCGGAAACGCCATTTGATTACGCCACTCGAGTGATGAATGTCTGGAAACCCGGGCGTAAGGGAGTGGATGATGGAGTGTTGCTATTACTGGTGCGTGATGAGCACAAAATATTTCTGGCTCCAGGACGTGGGCTGGAGGGTGCCATTCCTGATATTTATGCTAAAAGAATATTGGATAATGTGTTGCAGCCACAATTGCGTGCAAATAATGCAGATGGTGGTGTGCGACAGGCAGTAGATATGCTGGAAAAACTGATTAAAGGTGAAAATCTACCAGCAGCACAGCAACCAGATCAGCAGCAAACAAACAGTTTTACCGCTATGTTAGTAGAAGCGATGTTTCTAATATTTATAGCAGGTGCATTTTTAAAGAATATATTTGGCAATACGCTGGGCAGTGCAATTGTAGCTTTTCTGGTGTTAACGCTAGGCTGGTACATTGGCTGGAATCTGTTTGTGGCGATAATTATTGCTATTTTGTCATTTATCGTGACCTTTATTTTTGCCGGTAATGTGTTTATCGGTGGCTACAATAGCAACAGAGACGATGATTTTTTTGGCGGAGGAGGCTCTGGTGGCGGCTTTAGTGGCGGAGGCGGTGGCTATGGTGGCGGTGGTGCTTCTGGTCGCTGGTAATTTTGGGGCATGTTGAAACAAAGCAGTATGAGGTACAAAGTATAGTTATTTATTTTGTTGCATGGATTATGTGATTTCTTTTCTGGTAGGCATACATGTCTAAAATCGGATTTGGTATTTGTTTTCTGGTGCTGTGGTATTTACCCAAGCGTTTTGGTGTTAGCGGCATGTTGCTTGATATTGTGCTGATAATACTGATTCTGTTTTATCTCTATGCAGTGCATATTGTTAATGATGGTGCTGAAGCGTCTATTGCCACAGACAGAAATCTGTATATTGCGGTGCTGTTTGAGGTGGCAGGGCAAGTTTGCGCTGCTAAGGGGCATGTTTCAGAGGCAGACCGGTCGCGTGTTTATGCAATGACTAAAGCATTGAAGCTGGATGCAGAAACGGAAGTGCTGACACGCTATGCTTTCAATACCGGACAAATGCAAAATTATCCGCTCAGAGCACGGCTTAGCCGGCTGTATGGTGCCTACAGTCATGATAAGCACGTTTTGATGCTGTTTTGTAAACATATACTCGAATTTGCGCTGATAGATGGCCGGCTGCATAACAATGAGCGGCACATTTTGAAAATTATGGCGGATGAATTCCATATTCCCTATGCGCAAATGCTGATTTTTGCCAGCCAGACAGTACATAAGCAGAATAATGAATACCACCACCATTACTGGCAGACAAATGAGCAATGGAAACAGCAGCAACGCCAACAGCGGCAGCGCCAACAGCGGCAGCGCCAACAGCAGCAACGCCAACAACAGCAACGCCAACAACAGCAGCAATACCGTCAACAATGGCAGAGTAACACACAGTCGCCACCAGTTGAAGAATCATATGAGGATGCTTATCAGGTACTGGGTATCTCGGCAAATGCCAGTGTGCAGGAAATCAAACAGGCATACCGCCGTCTGATGAATAAATATCATCCGGACAAGCTGGTCAAACAGAAATTATCGGCTGCTGAAACACAGCAAGCAACCGAGCATACTCAGCGTATACAGGCTGCATATGCCTGTATAAAAAAGTTGCGTGGATTTGTTTAGCTGCTTGGGAGCTACTTGATTGGTGCTAAGTTTAATATGCCATAGATAGTTTATAAGGATTTTTAAAGGATTATTCCTTTTCAGACAGGTAAATCTGATAAATACCTATACCTTTTGCATAAAATTCACTCTTTTCATTAATCTGCTCAGTACTAAAAATATTCAAAGCAGTCACAGACAAAACAGTGAAATCAGTCTTGTTGATTGGAAAAAACTGTATCTGTTTAAATATGAGTATAATTTTTATAGTGTTGATTTATAAAATCAAACTCCATACACTCTTAAATTAATCAGTAGTGCTACCAAATTGAATCAATATACAGGAAAGAATGGGCTGTATGAGTACAAATAAACTGAGTATGAGGTTGTGGCCACGGCTCTGGCGCCACTGGACACATCCACGCCAGCGGGTAAGTATGTATTTTCCGATACTGGCGCGGCAACAGCTTACTGAGCAGATTGCGCGCTCGGAACAACGCCATACCGGGCAACTGCGGTTTGTGATCGAATCCAGTCTTAACACAGCCTGTCTTTGCCATCATGTAACGGCACGCCAGCGTGCCCAGTACTGGTTCGGACAACTGGGGGTGTGGGATACGGCGGAAAAGAGTGGCATTCTGGTTTATGTGCTGTTTGCTGACCGCGCGGTGGAAATCATTGCAGACCGGGGTATTAATGCCTGTGTTGACATGACGCTGTGGCAACAGATATGCAATCACATCACACAAGCATTTCAGCAGCAGAATTATATGGCCGGTTTGAGTGGTGGACTGGATGAACTGACAGAATTACTGGCGCAGCATTTTCCACGTATACATGCGGGAGTTAATGAACTGGAAGATGAGGTGATTTTGAAATAATGCTGAAGGTATTATATGTCTGGTATTTTCTGATTCAGGTCTGGGTAAGATATAAAATAATATTTTCAGTCTTGTGATTAAACAGCAGAATGGAAATGATCAATATACATATTGATATTAATTATCAATATATTGTGATGAAATGATATAAAGAGTTTTTTTGAATAAATTTTGCTAAATATTATTAAAATACATATATATAGGGTTTACAATCTACCTGCGGCTTAAATGACAGACTTAAACAAAGAGAAAATATGCACTGGCCGTAAATAGCTTAGCTATTGTGCATTAGTATAAGCCAGAATAATTTGATACTGATTAGTAGGGTTATTCTGGCTTCAGTGTATGAGTCTGTGGAATAAGGCAGGGCAGGCTGCTGTTCGCTTGTTTATGTGTATGGGATGACAAATGCCAATATATGCTAGCTTAGCGCAGACGCCCGAGAATGATACTTGATGCTTTGATTAACAATATAATTTCATCGTCGCTATCCAACTGCATATTTTCTACGCTATTGCGGGTAACGCTAGCAGTCAGGCTAAGCGCTGCACCTAAGTCTACAGTAATAACACTATTAACTGCGCCGGTATCGATATGGCGTATTTTTCCGTTAAGCTGATTGCGTGCAGATATAAGTAAATTGGCATCAGGACGGGCAAGCATAATGGCTGATGCCTGAATCAGGGCAAGTGCGTCGATGCCAACAGCTAGTTCCATCTGTTCACAGCTGTGCCGGGTAAGCATTGCTACCAGTTCCTGCCCACTGCTTAAGCGCAGATGAACTTCATTATTTACTGCCCCGTCAACGATGCGACTTACAATTCCGGCCAGCTGATTATCGGCACTTAAATCCAGATTCATTTTCTGCCATAAACCATAGTGGTTATAGTCGGCATTGCTTTGCAGTTGCCGGAGTAACTGCTGGTGGCGTTGCTGCATGGTATGGTAATAATTTAAAAAAGCTTCACCAAAGGCGGTTAAAACGCTGTTGCCACCGCCCTGACCGCCAGTCTGGCGTAATACTAAAGGTTGCGGTGCGAGATTGTTCAGCGCGTCTATGGCATCCCATGCTGCTTTATAGCTCATGGGTACAGCTTTGGCTGCCTGAGTAATCGAACCAAAACGCTGAATATTTTCGAGTAGGGCGATCCTTTTGCTGTTACCAATTCGCTGGCCGTTAATGGTAGGAATCAGTTCGGTATCGAGATTGAATTCATTCATAATGGCTGCTATGGGGAGCTGAATATAAATGTCCATTATCCATGTGCCAGATTTGAGCGTCAAAAGCAGCAGCATCTTCAGGGTCATGCGTAATCAGTAGCATAGGTAAGTTTAGCTGGTATTGCCAATTGGCCAGTTCTGTACGCATTTGTGCGCGTAGCTGGGTATCGAGTGCGGAAAATGGCTCATCCAGCAGAATAGCACTTGGTCTTGCAATTAGTGCCCGAGCAAGTGCCACGCGCTGGCGCTGGCCACCAGACAGGTGTGCCGGATATTGTTCGGCTACAGCATTAAGCTGCATAGCTGTCAGCCAGTGTTCGACTTCTGGATCACGGCTGGATTTACGCGGATTAAATAAACCATGCTGAATACCACAGGCAATGTTCTGGCGCACATTCAAATGTGGAAAAAGAGCATAATCCTGAAAAACATAGGCCAGTTTGCGTTGCTGCGGGCTGAGATTGAGGTCTGGTGCCTGAAACAGCGGTACTCCGTTAACAATAATATGACCCTGTGTTGGAGTTAACAAGCCGGCAATGGCTTTCAACATCAGGCTTTTACCACTACCAGATGCGCCCATAATTACCGTACGTGGAGCCTGAGTGCACAGGCGAATATCCAGTGTAAACTGGCTGCCATCAGTACGCTGGAGGTTTTTTTGGAAATTAAAATCTAACATAAAACCACTGGCTGAATTAAAAACAAGCACAAACAAGGCAATGCAAAAGCAGTATCGTTATATTCCGGTACTGGCATTGGGTTATTTAAGATTGTGCATGGGTACTTTGCCGGATAAAATTTTGCTGGTAAACAGTAATATCAGAATACATACCACAGAAATTATCAGTACCAGTGTATTGGCCAGAAAGTCATCACCGGCCTGTACTGCTTCATATACGGCAATTGAAAGTGTTTGTGTTTGCCCGGGAATGCTGCCAGCCACCATCAGTGTAGCACCGAATTCGCCCATACTGCGGGCAAACGCCAGTAATACACCAGCCAGAATACCGCGCCATGCCAGAGGCAGGGTGATGCGCAGGAAAACACCGGCATTACTGATACCCAAAACACGGGCGGCCTGTTCCAGTTGTGGATCCAGACTCTCAAATGCAGCGCGCGCTGGTTTAAATACCAGCGGAAACGATACCACTGTGGCTGCTATTACAGCACCTTGCCAAGTAAAAATCAGATTAATGTTTAGATAATGCTGTAGCCATTGGCCAATAAAACCATTTTTACCAATCAGTACCAGCAGATAATAACCCAGTACCGTTGGCGGCATCACCATTGGCAGGGTGAGGACAGTATCAATCAGTTCCCGCCCCCATACAGCCTTGCGTGCGAGTATATAGCCAGTGCCAATACCGAGAACAAGATTGATAGCTGTTGCCCACAGGGCAATTTTTAGCGATAAGGCAAGGGCAATCCACGCCGCAGCCATTGCTTCTCCTTAAAATGAAAAATTCAGGCAATCAATGGTAATAACTACCAGTAGAAATTATGTTCAGCTGGCGCTCTGAAAACCGTAATTCTTAAGTATCTGCTGACCTTTTGCTGAGCGGATAAAGCCAATGAAACGATATGCCGCCGCTGGTTCCTTACTGGCTACGGTTTTAGCGATAGGATAGCTGACGGGTTTACGGGTGGGAATGGTAATGGCTACACTTACCTTATCCGGCATAATAGCGGCATCCGTACCAAAAACAAAACCAGCTTCCGCAGATTGGTTGGCCACATAATCCAGTGCTTGCCGTACATTATTTACATTAACGATTTTAGGCTGAACCTTATTCCATAGATGCGCCTGCTCCATTGCTGCCTGTGCATAGCGACCCGCTGGTGTGTAAGCCGGATTCCCCAGTGCAATATGCTTAATACCATTTTGTTGCAGATCTTTCAGACTACGTACAGTTACGCCACCTTTCTTGGGTGTAATCAGCACCAGCGTATTATTCACAAAATTAATTCTGTCTTTTGCCTGCACCAGATTTCTGGCTTGTGCCTGATCCATGGTCTGCTGGTCTGCCGACGCAAATACGTCTACCGGCGCACCATTTTGCATCTGCTGTAGCAGGGCTCCGGATGCACCAAAATTGAGCTTAACTTGGTCTTCCGGATATTGCCGCATGTATGCCTTGGCGATGTCTTGGAATGCATTATAAAGACTGGTTGCAGCAGACACAGAGATGCTGGCGGCAAAAGAAGAATTGCTGATAACGCATAGACCTATTGTGGTGATAATGGCATTCAAACGGGTATACATATGACTCATGTTTTATCCTTGGTTAAAATATATTGTTATCTTTGGTGAGGTTAAGCTGAGCTGATTATAAAAGAAAATTGTTTCGAAATATACCTTGCTATATAACGAAAGGCAATGAGGCCTGTATCTGAGCCTAATATGTGATTGTGAATAAAAATATTTATAAATCAGAATATATGCAAATATTTATTTGCAGATGAAATAATTTGTTGAATGACTAATATAAATTTCACCAGCAGGTTAAGCATATTATTTAATTAAAAAAAATTGTATGTATTAGATAAATCAAGGTTTTAAATGAAACTATATTTATTTATAAATATTAAAATTAGAGATAAAATTGTAATATAAAGAGTCCAAATAAAGTATTATAATGGAGTGTAATGTTAGCATTAATAAAATTACTAGCATATTTAGTAAACTGTAAGAGATTAAATTCTCTGCAATAAATAAAAATAATTTCATTAGGAACCATCAAACATGAACCTGACAAGACGCCAGTTTTTCAAGGTTACCGCAGCTGGTGCCGGCGCGACAGGATTAGCAGTCATGGGCATGGCACCAGCCACTGCTTTTGCTGAAGTCCGCCAGTACAAATTATTACGGGCAACTGAAACACGCAATAATTGCACATATTGTTCAGTGGGTTGTGGTACGTTGTTGTACAGCCTCGGTGACGGCGCGAAAAATGCCAAAAAGAAAATCTTTCATATTGAAGGAGATCCGGATCATCCGGTTAGCCGCGGCAGCCTTTGTCCCAAAGGCGCTTCTCTGATTGACTTTGTGAACAGCCCGAACCGGGTGCTGCATCCGCAGGTGCGTGAAGCAGGCAGCAGTGAATGGAAAGACATTAGCTGGGATGAGGCTCTGGATCGCATTGCCCGTCTGATTAAAGACGAACGGGATGCCAACCTGATTGAAAAAAATGCAGATGGTGTTACCGTAAATCGGCTGGAAAGTCTGGGGATGCTGTGTGCTTCTGCCAGCTCCAATGAAACTGGTATTCTGACGCAGAAATTCATGCGTTCGCTCGGGCTGGTAGGCACCGATTCGCAGGCACGAGTTTGTCATGGTCCAACAGTATCGGCGCTGGCTGCAACATTCGGCCGTGGTGCCATGACCAACACTTGGACGGATATTCAGAATGCAGATTTTATTCTGGTCATGGGCGGTAATGCCGCCGAAGCGCATCCGGTTGGTTTTAAATGGGTTATTGAAGCCAAAAAACAGAAGGGCACCAAGCTGATTGTGTGTGACCCGCGTTTTAACCGTACTGCCTCCGTGGCCGACCATTATCTGCCGATTCGTTCCGGTACAGATATTGCTTTTCTTGGTGCGGTAATTAACTGGCTGATTAAGAACAATAAAGTTCAATGGGATTATGTTAAAAACTATACCAATGCTGCTTTTATTGTAGCCGAGGGTTATGGATTTCATGAAGGTCTGTTTTCAGGGCATGCTGATTACACCACTAAAGACGGCAGCATGGCTCCGGAAGCCGCGCCAAAAGGTGCTAAAGGTGGTGCTGTCTACAATAATGCCAGCTGGACATATGAGCTGGATGAAAACGGCTATGCCAAAGTAGATCCGACTCTGGAAGATCCGCGTTGTGTCTGGCAGGTAATGAAACGACATTATGCTCAGTACACACCGGAAATGATGCATAAAATTACCGGCACACCGATTAAGGACTTTCTGCTGGTATGTGAGGCACTGGGAGCTACTTCAGCAAAAAACAAAGCTGGCACGATTCTGTATGCACTTGGCTGGACACAGCATACCTATGGTTCGCAAAATATCCGTACCATGGCGATGATACAGCTGATTCTTGGCAATATCGGCATGGCCGGAGGTGGTGTCAATGCTCTGCGTGGCCATTCCAATATTCAGGGGCTGTCTGATCTGGGATTGCTTTCCACCAGCTTACCGGGCTATCTGAGCCTGCCCAATGAAAAGAAAAATCCTACTTTTGCCGATTATTTAAACGTACAGACGCCGGCTGCCTTGCGCCCGGGACAGCTTAATTACTGGAACAATACGCCCAAATTTATGGTAAGCCTGCTCAAATGGTTCTTTGGTGATAACGCTACCAAAGAAAATGATTGGGGCTATGATTGGCTGCCAAAGTGGGACAAAATGTACGATGTGCTGCAAATGGCAGAAATGATGTATCAGGGACAGATGCATGGTCTGCTGGTACAGGGCTTTAATGCAATGGGTTCTTTCCCTGATTCTAATCGTATTGTTGAAGCATTCTCACGCCTCAAGTGGATGGTAGTGATGGATCCGCTGAATACAGAAACAGCTACTTTCTGGGAAAATCATGGTGATGCGCATAATGTAGACCCATCTGCTATCCAAACTACTGTATTCCGTCTGCCAGTGCCCTGTTTTGCGGAAGAAAACGGTTCTATTGTCAATTCTTCACGCTGGTTACAATGGCACTATGCCGGCGCCGAAGCACCAGAAGAAGCTAAAGCCGACCTTGAGATTCTGGCTGAGCTGCATTTGCGTATCAAGGCATTGTATGAAAAAGAGGGCGGTAAAGCACCCGAACCGATTCTTAATCTGAGCTGGCCGTATAAAGTACCGCATTCACCTACACCGGAAGAAATGGCACAGGAGTCCAATGGCTGGGCTTTGGCAGATATCAAGGACGAACAGGGCAATATTATCGTGCCCAAAGGCGGACAACTGGATGGCTTTGCTCAGTTACGCGATGATGGTACTACTGCCTGTGCCTGCTGGATTTTTGCTGGTTCATGGACTAAAAACGGCAATCAGATGGCACGGCGCGATAACAGCAATGCCGGACTGGGCAATACCCCGGGTTGGGCATGGTCATGGCCAGCAAATCGCCGCATTCTCTATAACCGAGCTTCTTGCGACCCGGCAGGTAAAGCCTGGGATCCGGAACGGATACTGATTCACTGGGATGGCCGTAAATGGATTGGCGCTGATGTTGCCGACTATAAGGCCGATCAGGCACCTGACACCAATATGAATCCGTTTATCATGAACGAGGAGGGCGTTGGTCGTCTGTTCTGTACTAAAAAACTGGTGGATGGTCCATTCCCGACATTTTATGAACCGACAGAATCTCCGGTGGGTAAAAATCTGCTCTACCCGAAAGTGCTGAATACACCCGCAGTGCGTCTGTTTGACAGTGTTAAAGAACGCATCGGTGATAAAAATGAATTTCCTTGCGTCGGCACCACCTATCGCCTGACTGAGCATTTCCAGTTCTGGACTAAATCAGTGAAATTACTGATGATTGCCCAGCCGGAACAATTTGTTGAAATCAGCGAGGAGCTGGCTGCACAAAAAAATATTGCCAAAGGCGATACCGTTAAAATCAGTACCAAGCGCGGCTGGGTGGAAGCCAAAGCCGTAGTCACTAAACGTCTGCGTCCTTTGGATATCAACGGCCAGACAGTACATCAGATTGGTATTCCCCTGCATGGTGGCTGGGTAAATGTTGGCGAGAAAAAACAATTTCTCATCAATACACTCACACCATTTGTTGGTGACTGCAATACGCAGACACCAGAATACAAAACCTTTTTGTGTAATATCGAAAAAGCGTGAGGGGAATAAATTATGGCTTTACAATCTTTAGATATCAAACGTCGTTCCGCCACTAATCAGCTCACGCCGCTGCCACAGGCACGCAAGCCGATTGAAATTGCCAAACTGATTGACGTTTCTACCTGTATAGGCTGCAAGGCTTGTCAGGCTGCGTGTTCTGAATGGAATGATATTCGTGACGAAGTCGGTACCAATCATGGCGTATACGATAACCCGATTGACCTGAGTGCTGATAGCTGGACAGTCATGCGCTTTTCCGAGACCGAAGAATACGGCAAACTGGAGTGGCTGATTCGCAAGGATGGCTGTATGCACTGTGCCGATCCTGGCTGTCTGAAAGCCTGTCCATCACCGGGAGCAATTATCCAATATGAAAACGGTATTGTTGATTTCCATCAGGAAAATTGCATTGGTTGCGGCTACTGTGTTTCTGGCTGCCCGTTCAATATCCCGCGCATCTCGAAAAAAGACAACCGTGCCTATAAATGTACCTTATGCTCCGACCGCGTCGCTGTCGGGCAGGAACCGGCCTGTGTGAAAACTTGTCCTACCGGTGCTATCCACTTTGGCAGCAAGGAAGACATGAAAAGTCTGGCGGGTGAACGCATTAAGGATTTGAAACAGCGTGGCTTTGAACAAGCAGGGCTGTACGACCCGCAGGGGGTAGGGGGAACCCATGTCATGTATGTATTACATCATGCCGACAAACCCAGCTTGTACCACGGCTTACCAGATAATCCGCGTATCAGCACCACTGTCAAACTGTGGAAAAGTATGCTCAAACCAATAGCTGCTTTTGGTATTGCTACTGCTGCTTTTGCAGGCTGGCTGCACTACATTACCATTGGCCCGAATCGCCCCGATGATGACGAAGAACAGGTTCTTAATCGCGACGGTGAAATCCTTAAGGACAAAGGGGACGCATAATGAAAAAATTGTTACTTCAGCGCTATAAAAAATCCGAACGTTTTAATCACTGGGTAGTGGCAGGCTGTTTTGTACTGCTGGCCATTTCAGGACTGGGATTTTTCTATCCGTCTTTCTTCTGGTTAACCGAAGTGTTCGGTTCTCCGCAACTGGCGCGTATACTGCACCCGTTTATCGGTGTCGTGATGTTCCTAGGCTTTTTTATCCAGTTTTTCCGCTACGTTAAATTTAACTTTTTTGAACGTGATGACCTAAAATGGCTATTAGGCATCAGGCATATACTGGTGGGCAGAGAAATTGGCGATACCGGCAAATACAATGCTGGTCAGAAAATCATGTTCTGGGTGATGACGATCAGCATGGCGTTGTTATTACTCAGCGGCCTGATAGCATGGCGGCAATATTTCTCCGGTTATTTCCCTATCTGGGTAGTGCGTATTGCCTTGCTGGTACATTCTGCTTCTGCTATTCTGCTGATTGTTGGCATCATCATTCATGTTTATGCCGCATTGTGGATTAAAGGTACCATTCCGGCTATGGTAGAAGGGGTAGTCACTCAGGAATGGGCGAAAAAACACCATCCGCGCTGGTATCGGGAAATGATGGCCAAAAAAGAAGCCAGAACTCAACAGAATTCTGGTTCACAGACCAACGAGTAATCCTGCCGGTAATATCTGGTAATCCTGTCTGTATGGCTATTGTCGCCATACAGACAGTAAAACTAATATCTTTCTTTTAGTCCTGATTTCTGTTCAGGATTGTCTATCCCCCCGTTACTGCCTGTATACAGGCAAAGAAATCTCATGAATCATACACCCGCACAAAGCCGTACAGTCTGGGTGGCACAAGCCGGACAGTGCAGCAGTACCAGTGACAATATCAGTGCCGAAATCCCAGTAGCTCTCGTTTATAATGGTATATCCCATGTTGTACTCATGGCTACCCCTGCAAATATTACCGAACTGGCGCTGGGTTTTAGCCTGAGTGAGGGTATTATTGAAAATGCAGAGCAGATTTATGCCATTGAAGTCAGTGAACATCAGCATGGCATTATGGTTGAGATTGAACTGGCCAGCGCTGCTTTCAGCCGTCTTAAAAGCCGTCGTCGCCAGATGAGCGGGCGCACCGGCTGCGGTTTGTGTGGCATTGATAGTCTGGCAGCAGTACAACCAGAATTAAAACCAGTATTACGTACAGATCATATAAATTTTAGTATAATCGGGCAAGTTTTGACTGATTTTAACCAATGTCAGCAGTTGCGGGCGCAAACCGGTTCCGTTCACGGTGTGGTGTGGGCAGACATGTTTGGCAGGATTGTAACCGTACGTGAAGACATCGGCCGGCACAATGCTTTAGACAAACTTATTGGCTGGGGATTGCGTACAAAAGTGGATTGGAAGCAGGGTTTTGTGGTATTGTCCAGTCGCGCTAGTTTTGAAATGGTAATGAAATCAGCAATAACCGGTATTGGGTGTATCGTGGCCGTATCTGCGCCTACCACCTATGCCATTGATTTAGCTCACAAGGCTAATATCACGCTGGTGGGTTTTGCGCGCTATAATCGCCAAGTAATTTATACCCATCCTCAATATTTTCATCCTTAACGCATATATAAAACAAGAAATAGTAGGGTATACTCTATATGTTTTTGTTTTGCTTGTTAGCTTGAATAAGAACTAAATTACCAATTAAAGTAAGGACGACTATGTTATCGATAATCAAACGATATAGCCGTAATTTGGCCTGGCAAATTCTCTTTGCATTGATCATGGGTGTAGTAGTAGGATTGTATCTGCATACCTTTGCAGATCCGTCACATCCGTACTACAAAACCTATCAATCATGGGTAGTTAATGTATTACAGCCAATGGGCGATATTTTTATCCGCCTGATTAAAATGATAGTACTGCCTATTATCCTCAGTACCCTGACACTGGGGATTGCTGGGCTGGGCAATTCCAAAAGTCTGGGCAGACTGGGTGGTAAAACCATTCTGTACTTTGAGATTATTACTACCGTTGCCATAGGTGTGGGTCTGCTCTTTGGTAACCTGTTCCATCCCGGTAGCGGTATTGATATTTCCAATCTGCAACACAGCAGCGTTGCCCAGTATGTACAGAAAAGCGAGACACTGGCCGAGAAACCGCATGGTCTGGTTGTGATGATTCTGGATATGATTCCACATAACATCTTTGACTCTCTCAGCTCAGGTGAAATCCTGCCGGTAATCTTTTTCTGTGTATTCTTTGGTCTGGGTTTAACCAAACTGCCTGATAACCAGCGCCTGTTCTTTTCAGATTTTCTGAAAGTCATCTCCGATGTGATGTTTAAAATCACCAATATGATTATGCGCTATGCGCCGATTGGGGTGTTTGGCCTGATGACCGTAACCATCAGCAAATTTGGTTTTGGCTCACTGATTCCGCTGATGAAACTCATACTCATCGTTTATCTGGCGATGGTGGTGTTTACGCTGGTGATTCTGGGTGGCGTGGCCTATATCTGCCGCTTCAACATTTTTACCATCATCAAGATTCTCAAAGACGAGCTGATTGTTGCTTTCTCAACTTCCAGTTCTGAAACCGCACTGCCAAAAATGATTGAGAAAATGGAAGCATATGGTGCGCCGAAATCCATTACCAGCTTTGTGATTCCTACCGGCTACTCATTCAATCTGGATGGTTCTACTCTGTATCAGAGTATTGCCGTTATCTTTCTGGCACAGCTATACGGTATTCCCTTGTCTGTTACAGATCAGGTAATGATTGTAATTACCCTGATGGTGGCTTCCAAAGGTATTGCCGGCGTGCCCGGAGTATCATTTCTGGTATTGTCTGCTACATTGGCTACCACATCCATCCCGCTGGAAGGCTTGGGCTTTATTCTAGGTATCGACCGTATTCTGGATATGGGACGTACCGTAGTGAATGTAATCGGTAATGCACTGGCTTCACTGGTGATCTCACGCTGGGAACATGATTTTGACGATGAAAAAGCGCGAGAATACGAGAAATCCCTTGGTATCAAATAAATGATTGATACTGATAAAAAGGTTCAGAAAAATCTGAACCTTTTTTATTGCCCGCAGTTAACTTATTCGTTTGTATAAAGTGCTTGGCTGCAGATATCACCGTCATCTCTTGCAGCAGCACAGCAAAAATAACCGCCAGCAAATCCAGACAGAATGCATAATTTTAGTTAAACTCAGTTATTTTAATCATTGATAATGGTATCAGCACAATCGCATCATCATGAGTAACCACTATCAGATAGCATAGATACATGAAAACACAAGCAACACCAGAAGCCATACAGGCACAGGAATTTTTTCATATCCCATTCTGGCAGCAGCCTCAGACCGATATCTTCAGCCAGCGTGCATTGCGCCTGAGTGAACTGGCCGCAGAAGACAGCAGCGACTGGCAGCCATATTTACAGCTTCTTGCTGCTATATGTCATGCCCAGCAAACCTTGCTGGAGCGCTATGCACAAGCTGCATGGATGCTGCCGTCAGACGATACGGCTGAATTTCCGCTTACTCCGGCTTTATTAACAGCTAATCACGATTTAACCGGCCGTCTGTTTACCGATTTACATGCCTTACTGCAACAGCAATTAACACCAACAGCTACACAGGTATGGAAAGAAATATTGCAGCTAGGCAGCGAAGAACGCAGCCAGTTGTGCCAGCAAGCACTAAACCAACAGCTTGGCGTGGCACAGCAGGATTATCAGATTTGGGTAAACGCCGTACTACAAATAATCTATACCCATGCTGCGCTGAATTTAGCGGCTACAGCAGTCAAACCATTGCCTGAACCCGGATTCTGCCCATGTTGTGGTACTGATGCCGTAGGTGCGGTGATAATCGGGCATGGCGAACTTGAAGGTCTGCGCTATCTGTGCTGTGGTGTGTGTAACAGCCGCTGGCATAGCGTACGTGCGCGGTGCAGCTTCTGTGATAACAGCCGCGATTTAGGTGTACATCGCATCGAACAGGCTAGTGATGGCGCCTTGTCTGGTGCCGAAGCTGAATGCTGTCCGAGCTGCCATGCCTATCGCAAGCGCTTTCGTCTGGCCAAACAGCAGTATGCTGACCCGATTGCTGATGATTTAGCCTCTTTATCATTGGATATACTGCTAAGCGAAGACGGTTGGCATCGCGGTGGTGCCAATCCGTTTTTACTCATGGGTAAAGTACCCAGACATTAAAATTAACCGGAAGCTGTTTGGCTTAAAATAAAAATCAGGAGCTAAACAGCTTTAATGCATAAATAGCCTTGAGACTGAGTAAATGGGTAGCTGCAATGACAAGGCTGGAGAAATTTTTTTAGCGTAATCAAATCTTTTCCTATTATGCTCGGAATAAAAGTATTGTTAACAGTACCCATAGCAAACAAAAATATTATATCCCCTTGCAGATAAGGACAAATATCTGTTATCCCTGAATTGTGCTCAAAAGGAGTGTGTTACCGCAGTACAGATAAGATATGCTTATGCAGGAAACGCATATAATCAATTATTTATGATTAATGCCATATATCATTTCCACTACTATTTTCAGGAGGTAGATAAATCCTGTAACAATAAATGATTTACCGGTTTTTAGCGTGGGTGTGGGTCTCAATAAGGGGAAAATGCGCTATGACTGAGTAGTTTTCATCTTGGACTAGGGATATTAAACAACAATTTAGCTAATCAATTTAAAATAAAACGGAACAATCAGAAATAAGGTTAATTCAAAGCGGATTACTATTTATGGCTTACTATACCAACATCTTTTCACCAGAAACATACCAAGCTTTTACCCATTCAGATAAAACGGTAGCCGGTTTCCGCGTGCGGCAAAAATCATTAGCCGAAAAAATCAAAGCCGGCGATATTTTTGTTTGTTATCTTACTCGACTATCTCGCTGGTGTGGTCTGCTAGAGGTGGTTGATGGTCCTTATGAAGATGATACGCCACTTTTTTTAGCATCGGATGATCCTTTTACTATCCGTTTTCATGTTCGGGCTAAAGTGTGGTTACCATTCCCCCAAGCTATCCCTATGTATACTGACCAAATTTGGCAACATCTTTCTTTTACCCAAGGCATTGAGAAAAACAGTAAGGGTTGGACTGGATTGCTGCGTAATAGTTTAAATAAAATTAATGAAAAAGATGGCAAGTTATTAATGCACTGTCTATTACAGCAACATGACATCGCCACTGATTATCCTCTAAATGAGCAGGATCAAAAGAAATTAAAAAACCATACGGTAAACCGAACCGATAAAGTAGTTAAGGTATCAGTGCCCACTGATGGCGAGCTGGTTGATTATGATGTGCCAACCCAAAACCCAGAGGTGCGCGAATCGTTCAAAATGCAGGCTTTACTTGCCCAGATCGGTGCCTGTATGGGAATGAAGATTTGGCTACCGAAAGCTGATCGTAGCCGTGTATTAAAAGAGTGGAGAAAAGGTACTGAAGCATTATTAGAAAAATTACCGCTTAATTATGATGAAACCACTTTAAGCACCATTGAACAAATTGATGTGATTTGGTTGAAAGGGCGCGCTATTACGCGCGCGTTTGAAGTCGAACATACTACTTCGGTGTATTCTGGTATTTTACGCATGGCGGATTTACTTGCTTTACAACCCAATATGAATATTAAACTACATATTGTTGCGCCAGATAGCCGGCAGGAAAAGGTGTTTCAAGAAATCCGCCGCCCGGTATTTTCGTTACTAGAAAGCGGGCCATTATCGGAGCGTTGCAGCTATATTCCCTACCGCAATTTAAAAGCACTGAGCAAAGTTAAACATTTAGACCGTATGACCGATGCGGTATTAGAGGATTATACGGAGCATGAAGAATAAAATTTATTTTTAACTGATTTTACTTTTTTATCATTATTAGGCAAATAAATCTAATCAATAATATTTTAAATGGTTAATTTTTATTCGCTTTTATCCTGTAATTTAAAAAGATTTATTAAAATTACATAGTGGACTATAATAATTGATACCAGATAGCCTATGGAGTATCTCTTTTGTTTAATGACAATGAAATACCAATCAAAACGCTAGTCCCTATAAAAATTATTGCAACTGGCGTGGCATTACCACCGGATAAGCTTGAGGCCACAGAATTAGATAAAAAACTGAATAAACCGGTAGGTTATTCGCTTAAGCGTTCAGGTATCCTCTATCGTTATCATGCTGATCATCAGTTACAGCAAGCTGATTTGGCCGCCAAAGCGATTGATGATGCGCTGAATCGCTGTGATATTGCTGCACAATCCATTGATTTATTAATTTCAGCGTGCGCACTCCCTGTTCAAGCTTTGCCTTATACGGCAGCGCATATTTTAAAGGCCAGCTCACTGCCCAAAACCATTGCTAGCTTGGATGTGAATGTTAGTTGCGTCAGTTTTATCAGTGCGTTACAGGTGGCTGCCGGGCTATTGAATACCGGAGCTTATCGACGCATTGCCATTGTTTCGGCGGATTTGGCTTCACGGGGTTTAAACTGGCAAGACGAAGAATCCTCATTAATCTTTGGGGATGGCGCCGCTTGTGCGATTGTCGAACAGGGAGATGGGCGCAGCGGTATTCTTTCTTGTTTATTAGAAACGCATACTGATGGTATCGATCTGTGCGAAATCCGCGGTGGCGGTAGCCGTCGCAATCTGAGAACTGGCATGGATGAAAGCGATTGTCTTTTCCATATGCAAGGCAAGCCACTATTCAGATTGGCATCGTCATTAATTGAGCCTTATTTAGCCCGTTTATTAAATCAAGCCGGTTTAACGCTTGCTGATATTGCTACGGTTATTCCTCATCAAGCCAGTCATTTATCGCTGGAACATATGCGTAAACGGCTTAATGTGGCAAGTGACGCCTTGATTGATATTTATCGCTTTCGCGGTAATCAAGTGGCGGCTTCGATTCCTAGTGCATTGCATGAAGCGATAATCACTCAACGCTTTAATCCGGGTAAACCGGTCATGTTAATTGGTACCGCCGCGGGGCTAACCCTAGGTGGAATGATTTTATTGCCATGAGGTTTTTAGTAACTGGTGCGACCAGTGGCTTGGGTCGTAATGCGGTAGAGTGGTTACTGACACAAGGTTATCAGGTGCATGCCACAGGTCGCAATGGTAAGGTAGGGCAGCAGCTTATTGCGCTGGGAGCAAGATTTACTGAACTTGATTTAATCACAGCAACAGATAGCGAATACCGCCAATTACTTAATGATTGTGATGTGGTTTGGCATTGTGCGGCATTATCATCCCCTTGGGGTAAGTATGATTGGTTTTATCAGGCCAATGTTGCGGTGACTTCACGTTTAGCCGATATGGCAGGTCAGCTTGGGATTGAGCGCTTTATCCATGTCTCAACTCCGTCGATCTATTTTGATTTTCAATCCCATCACGATATTCCTGAAGATTACTGCGCTAAACGGTTTGCTAATCATTATGCTGATAGTAAATATCAGGCTGAACAGCGCATTCAGGAATGTGTGACACGCTATCCGGGTACGGTTTACCTGCTATTAAGACCGCGTGGCATTTTTGGGCCACATGATCGGGTGATTATGCCGCGTATGCTGGCGTTATTAAAGCGCACTGGTGGCGTGTTATATTTACCGGCAGGGGGTAAAGCCTATCTTGATCTCACTTTTGTGCTAAATGTGGTGTATGCGTTATTTTTGGCCTCAACCAAGCAAACGCTCCAATCGGGCGAGGTCTTTAATATAACTAACCAACAACCGTGCCAGCTTAATCAGTTATTAAAGGCGTTGTTAAGTGATCAGCTGCATATCGATTATAAAGTGCGTGCGCTACCTTATCGCTTGCTTTATGGTATTGCGACCACGCTTGAAAGCGTAGCCACTTTAACTCATCAAGAACCAGCTTTAACCCGTTATAGCGTTGGTAGTTTGTATTTTGATATGACCTTAAGCCAGAAACAAGCGATAGAACGTTTGGGTTACCAACCGCTTTATCATCTGAGTGAAAGCATTGAACTGACGGCACGCTGGTTACAACAAAATGGGTTAGTCTGAGATGGCGAAAATTATTCCTTTTAAAGCCGGATATTGTACTCATATTGCTTGTATGGCTATGCGCGGTGCCGGATTTCATGTCTGTCAGTTTCCGGCACGGGCATGGCTGATTGAGGTTGATGGCTATCGCTGGCTATGGGATACCGGTTATGCCGAATATTTTCAACGCTATACTCAATCGGGCATCTTTAAACTTTATCAAAAAACCACACCGGTTTATCTGAAACAGGGTGAATCATTAAAAGCGCAATTTGCCGCGTTGGGGATTGAGCTGGCCAGTATACAGCATGTGATTATTTCGCATTTTCATGGGGACCATATTGCTGGATTAAAAGATTTTATCCATAGCCGCTTTATCTGCTCACAGCAAGGTTGGCAAACGGTTAAACCTTTGCGAGGATTTTTTGCCCTTAAGCAAGGCTTTGTGCCGGATCTTATTCCGGTTGATTTTGAACAGCGAGTCAGTTTTTTAGAGCAGTTCGAGCGATGCACGCTGGCACCGGAATTATCGCCTTTTACTCATGGCTATATTTTACCCAATAGCAAGAAACAGGTGATTTTAGTCCCGCTGCCAGGTCATGCTGCCGGTCATATTGGCGCGTTTATTTTGACAGATGAAGGTTGGACGCTGTTAGCCAGTGATGCTGCATGGGTTAAAGACAATTATCAAGAGTTAAAACAACCCTCGCGCTTGACGCAGCTGATTATGGCCGATCCGCGTGCCTATAAGCAAACTCTTATGCAGCTGCACCAACTTTCGTATCAGCCAAACGTTACCATTTATTTAAGCCATGAGGGTGAATAATGAGGTTACTAAAAATACTTTGGTATTATTGGCGTACGAAACGCTTAACATTTAAACAACGTGCTGATCTTGAAGCATATCAGTTGAAACAATTAGAAAAATTTAAACAGCGTGTATTAACCAAAAGCCCGTATTTTAGGCAGTTTATTAATCGGCCATTTGAAACATGGCCTTTAATGAACAAACAGCTAATGATGGCGCATTTTGATCAAATGAATACCGCGCACCTGAATTGCCATTCCTTATTGGCCCTCGCCCAACAAAGCGAACAACGGCGCGATTTTAGCGCCAAAATGGGCAAATTTAGTGTGGGGTTATCCTCGGGTACCTCAGGGCAACGCGGGCTATTTGTGGTTAGCCCGAAAGAGCAACAGATATGGGCAGGCGGCATACTGGCGAAAATGTTACCGCGGGGTCTATGGACAAAAGAACGCGTTGCCCTGTTTTTAAGAGCCGATAATCACCTTTATCATAGCACTAATAGTAACAGACTGACCTTTCGTTTTTATGGTTTGTTTGATAATTTTAAGAATCAAATTCAATCACTTAATGAATATCAACCCACCATTATTGTGGCGCCTGCGCAGGTACTGCGCGCCTTGGCCACAGAAAAGCTTAACGGCCAGTTAGCTGCCGATCCGGTTTTAGTGATATCAGCCGCAGAAGTGCTTGAGGAGCAAGATAAAAAGCTGCTGAAACAGGCATTTAAGCAGGTAGCGGAAGTTTATCAAGCCACAGAAGGTTTTCTTGCTGCCACCTGTCCACTGGGAACGCTACATTTAAATGAAGAGTTTATTTATATCGAACCACAGTGGATAGATGAGAATCGATTTACGCCGCTTATTACCGATTTTACCCGTGAAACGCAGCCTATCGTCCGTTATCAATTGGATGATATTTTAGTTCGCCGTTCTACTCCTTGCCAATGTGGGCGGCAAGGGATGGCAATTTCTCATATTGAAGGGCGATGCGATGATCAGCTACTGCTAACCGATCAATATGGCAATCCATTAACTATTTTTGCCGATTATTGCAGTCGGGTGATTGCCAATACTTTGCCATTAACCAGCGATTACCGCCTGATTCAGCATACCGATCATTGCATTGAGCTGGTGGGATGCTGTAGCAAGGCGCAGTTAAGCCAGTGCCAACAAGCATTAAATGTTCATTTCATTCAACAAGGTGCAGATGTTGAACAGTTAACATGGAAGCTGACACCTGTTACGGCATTACCAAATGAATTTGCGCAAAAAAGACGGCGAATTATTCGTCAGCGAGGTAGCTAATGCAACCTTGTTTTATGCGATTGTTCTATTTGCTGGTGGGTTGGATCAGTGTGGGGATCTGTTACCGTAGCGCAGCTGAGTTACAAGGTAAACCAACCCTCCTTGCACCTTCGATGATTGACCAGTGGATTGACTTTACCCCTCATGCAATTTGGTTTTATCTATCGTTTTTTTTGATTATTCCAATTTGTTTTTGGGTTGCCCCATATAGCCGCCTGCGCTGGATGTCTGCCTGTTTTATGCTCAGTGGGTTAATGGCTGCGCTATGTTACCTTTTTTTTCCAACCACAATGGATTTTCCTGTTGATACGGGCAACTCGGCCAGCTCTTGGTTGCTTTCAAGACTAATTGATATTGATGTACCGGTTAACTGCTTTCCCTCACTCCATGTGACCTTAACTATGCTTGCTATTTGGGGGAGCTTCGATCGCAATCATCCGCTGCGCAATATCATCTTGGCATTGTGGGGCATGGCCATTGCCTTTTCGATTATTCAACTTCGGCGCCATCTTTTTATTGATTTTATGGGAGGCATGGTATTAGCGCTGATGGTTGGATATGGCGTGCGTTACGGGTTTACTCGTTTAGCGCAACAACAGTCAGGTTAGTAGGAATTATTATTATGCTGGAATTAGTTTTACCTTTTGTAGTTATGATAATCTTAATAATAACTGAAGCCATGATTTTACAATATGTAAAAAAAGTGTCCATTAACTGGCCGGATATCATTTTTAATTTAAATTCTGGGCATTTAATGCTGTGGTTATTTCGTGGACTGGAATTAGTTTGCTATCATTTTATTTATACGCATTTTAGTTTTAATCTGTTTGTTCATGTACCGATTATATTAACTTGGTTATTTACCTTAGTAGCTTGGGATTTTGGCTTTTACTGGGAGCATCGGCTGCACCATAAAATACCACTGTTATGGGCGATTCATATGGTTCATCATCAGGGTGAACATTTTAATTTATCCTTGGCTATTCGTAATTCTTGGTATTCATCGCTCACTTCTATCCCGTTTTTTGCTTTATTAGCTATTGCCGGGGTGCCTACACCAATTTTTATTGCCGTATCTATTTTTCATTATTCAATCCAGTTCTTTAATCATAATGCCATTACACCTAAATTAGGACTATTGGAACAGATATTAGTTACCCCAACTCACCATAAAGTCCATCACCTTAAAGATCAGTATTACGCAAATAGTAATTTTTCAGGTTCATTTATTATCTGGGATAAGCTTTTTGGTACCTTTGAAACAACGCCGACAGACAGAACCATTGCCTATGGCAGTCATGGCATTATGTCGCAAAATCCTTTTTGGGCGAGCATGTTACCGTTTATGAAAATGTTCAACATTCTCTATACACCGAGTTTAGGGCATTATCGTTTACCCAATGCATTATTAGTGAGTGGCGGCTTATTTCTATTTGGGCTAGTACTAAGTTATGTTTACGATTATGGCTATGGCTATCATAATGTTAATGCTACTCAGTATCTGTTATTTAGTAGTTTGGTCTTAGGCAGTATTGCCTTGGGTGGCATGGCGGAAGGTAAACGCTGGGGAATGATCAGTTGGTTTGGACTTTGCTGGTTGATACCGCTGTTTTTTATTATCCTATTGCAATGGTCTGCCATTTATTGGCAGCTATTTATGGGATTAATGGTCATCCACGGTACCATCACTTTTGCTATGTGGCTTAGAGGACAATATTATGTCAACTAAGCCATTAGCTAAATTACATTACGCACATCATGATGAGCAATTTCACCAAATATTAATGGCAGAAGCCAAAGCTTATTTAGCCCAAAAAGGTGATCATCGCTTTGCCAATAGCGCGTTACTGCTCAAAAACCTATTATTATTACTGTTTTGTGCTGTGTGTTATCTCTTGAGCTTACATCAAGTGACTATTGGGTTATTTGCCCTCTGTTATTTTGGTTTTGTCATGTCAGCCATGCTGGCCAATATCAATGCTCAACATGATGCATGTCATAATGTGCTTTTTCGATCACGATTAGCTAACCGTATTTTCGGGCGCTTGGTAACTTTGCCGTTAGGGCTTGATCCGCATTATTGGCAAGTCAGGCATGTCGACTATCATCATATTTATCCCAATATTCAAGGCTATGATCTGGATATGGAGGAAAATGGTGTCTTTCGTCAAACACCGTTTCAAAAATGGTATCCGCATATGCGGTTTCAGCCGTATTATTGGCCTTTTATCGCCGGATTGTCGCTACCTTATATTGCTTGGGTATTTGATTGGTCTGATCAGCTAGGTAAAACACCGCTAGCCGCCGATAAAAAAACCTTAACGGGCATTAAAGGCTGGGCGCTATTTTTAGGTAGTAAAATTTTACACTTTATTATTGCCTTAATTGTGCCAATACTTATTTTATCTTCTGTTGGCATCAGTTGGTATAGTGTGTTATGGGTCTATCTGATTACGCAGATGGTTTCATCTTTTATTGTTGTCTGTTTACTTTTAGGTACGCATTGGGCGGATCCGGCTTTCTACACTGCGCCTGCGGATAATCACATGGAGCACGGTTGGTATCATCAACAATTTACCACCTGTTGTGACTGGTATCCTTCGCCGAAGATATTTAACGAATTATTAGGTGGACTAAATTTACATTTAACCCATCATCTGTTTCCGGGGTGGAGCCATCGTCATTATCCTGCGTTAATGCTGATTATTGAACGATTAGCCCAACAATATCAATTACCTTACCGAAGATTGAGTTATGTTGAACTGCTCGTTCAGCAACAACAATTTATCCGCAAATTGGCGCAAAAACCGGATAAACAATCTTCCGATTAAGGGCTAAATTAATGCCAAGTACGAACAAGTCAATATTACTTTTCAGTAATACACAAGATGCAGCATTACGTGAAGCGTTAAATACCGCGGCTAAAAATTATTTACTTACGGCAAAAGATCACCGTTATGCAGATGGCGGTATGTTTTTTAAGCTAGGCTTACTATCCATATTGTGTCTTGGGTTTTATATCAGTGCGCTTAATCAGCACTCAGCTTATTTATTTTTTTTCTGTTATGTTATATTTATTTCGCTAGGCTTGCTATTAGCCATTAATGTTGTGCATGACGCATCGCATAATGTGTTTTTTAAATCCAGCAAAGCCAACACTTGGCTTAATCGCCTTGTGACTATTCCGCTTGGTATTGATCCGGAATGTTGGCGCATACGCCATGTCGTACAGCACCATCCTTTTACCAATATTGAGAATTACGATCTGGATATTGATTATAATGGTGTACTCCGGCAGACACCTTTCCAAGTGCATCACTGGTTTATGCGTTATCAACATTATTACTGGCCATTGGTTGCTGCCATGACCTTTCCCGCTATTATCTGGTGTTTCGACTGGCAAGACCGGTTGGGACTAAAATTTGATAAAAATAAATTCACCCATCATGGTGTCGTTGGCTGGTTTGCCTTTCTGATGATAAAAGGATTGCATGTGAGTCTGGCAATCGTACTTCCTTTAGTTATTTGTCCTCAATTCAGTGTAGGATTTATTCTCATCACCTATGGACTAAGCCAACTGTGTGCTTCTCTGATTTTTGTCATACTGATTCTTGGTACCCACTGGGCAAAAGCCACTTTTTACCAAGCGCCCACTGATGGTCTTATGCCACATGGTTCAACACAACATGTATTTAATACGACGCTTAATTGGCGATTAAAATATCCTATTATAGAATACTGGTTAGGCGGGCTGAATTTACACCTAACTCACCATATCTATCCCGGTTTCAGCCATCGCCATTACTTACATTTAACGGCGATTATCCAACAAATAGCTAAGCAATTTCAGATTGATTATCATGAAATCACTCTGCCTGAACTGTTTATACAGCAGCAAATTTTTTTAAAACAGATGGGGCGGGTTGAATGATGTTTAAGGAATAAAAGCAACCGCATTAAATCTTATTCCAGCCGGAAATAAATTATATTTTATCTTCTTATCAAAGCTTTATTGGTGAAAGCCTATTCGGATAATGGACAATTTAATAGCATAAGCAATAATTCATTCTCACGTTCAATATCTCAACAGAACAATAAAAGCAGCCCAAACTGACAAAACTTGGGCTGCTTTTGTGATTACGCTTTAAAAGTGATCCAAGGTTTAAGTTTTACTACAGGCTGAATTAAATCAGCATTTTCTTGGGCTTCGATTACCGGGGTAATCGGTTTATACGCCGCAGGGGCTTCTTCACGTAAACGTTCCTCTTTTAAAGTAATACATTGCCATGATAAATTATCCTGATCAGACATAACTTTTTTGCTACGCATTGATTGCCGTTTTTCAGCTCTGCCTGCACCGTGCGAGCAAGACCATAACCAATCTGGATTTCCTTTGCCAACTGCTACATAAGAATAGTCTCCCATTGAGCCGGGAATTAATACAAATTCGCCATCATTGGCTGGTGTAGCTCCTTTACGGTGAATATTCATGCCATGCTCAGGTAAAATAATGTTATGCGAAATATCCACGATTAATTGACTATTATCGTGCTTAAAAATCGCCATTAGTTCTTTACGTATTAACTCAGTGATGACAATGCGGTTAATCCATGCATAACGTGCAGCAACGCCCATCGCCTGTAGGTAATTTTGTGCATCATCATCTGCTAAGCCAAATAAGCCTGATGTTGGATATTTTGCATTTGCTGGCCATAAGGCTTTGGCTTTATCCTGCCAGCGGTTACCAATATAAAATCCCACATCACGCGAACCGGTATGAATCATTATTACAATTGCGTTTTTCTTTAATCCCATTTGATAAGCTAAATGTCGATCAAGGATTTCATCTACAATTTGTAATTCAACAAAATGGTTACCTAAGCCAACTGTACCTAAGCTAGCTGGGCGGATAATGTTTCGCGCCTCAAAAAAGGCCTCCGGCGCATATTTGCTATCCGCTGTAATTAATGATTGCCCTGATATTTGATTAATCTCCGCCAGTAGTCGCTTTAAATTGACTTCTTGCCACAAACCTTGTTGTGGTAATGCCGCTACCCATGCAGCTATACCATCATCAAACAATGCTTGAAAGGATTGCGGTGTAACAGGAACATTACGCTCGTCTTGCAATAATACGCGTTTGAGTTGCGCGATAATGGTTGCTTTTTGTTCATTCACTTGATCATAGCTTAAGCCAGTTGCTAAAAGCCGCATACCGCAATTAATATCAGTGCCAATGGCTGCCGGAATAACTAAGTCTTCTGTTGTTGCCACAATACTGCCCACTGGTGCAATTGCGCCCGGGTGAAAATCAGGTGTTGCTCGAGCTGCGCACACGTGGCCTAAGCTGTCAGGTACGTTGACTGATGCAAAATCCAGTAACTGCCTGACTGCTTTTTCTTCTAAAGGCAAAGCCTGAGGTAATAATACTTGAGCAGTTGTATTTTGTTGATGAAAAGTATAGATATTATTATAAAAATGACATTCAATCCCAAGTCGGGATAATCGTTTTTGTAAACGGATAAATGTAGACATCATTGCCACCTAGAAAACAATAAAAAAGCCTCCTCTTCCTGAGAGGATAATTACTGTTTTCCTGCAGCAGCACGATTCAGGAAAGCGGGCGCATTGTATATAAAGATTATTAAATTGTAAAGTATCGATAAAAAAGATATTTAGCTGATCTGCTATTTAAAAAAACTGATTTTGATAAAGATGTTTTAAATAATGGGTGTGTTTCAGTATAAAACATGTTGCAGATGCCTGTATTAGTCAGGAATGGCAACGTCTTTCCTAATGCATTCTGCAATAAGCTTACTTATTGTTATGCAAAAGGCAAGCTTATGGGTAGGCTACACGAATGCATACGAATTTTTAGGAGGTAAGGTGAATTACCCTCTAAAAGACACAAGTGAATCAATAAAAAATGACAGAAAAGCCTATGTTTAGCATAGGCTTTTTTTTGCTTTGTTAAGTAAATCAAATATTTATATAGGATAAACAGTCAACCATTGCCCATGCTGAATATCGGTTTGCGCGGGAATGTCGATTAATACCTGTGCATCAACGCAACCAGACAGCATATGAGATCCCTGCTTGGCCAATGGCTGCACTTCGGGGCCGTTATTGGTAAAGCGGATCGTGCCACGTAAAAATTCGCGCCGTTTTTGCTGATTGGGCACAATGCTAAAGGCAGCTTTGGCCTGATAGCATTCGGGTAATGCCTGCATGATATGACGGCCGGCTGCGGTTTGCAGTGCCGGTAATCCGAGCAGTTTGAAAGTAACAAAGCTGGCAACCGGGTTGCCGGGCAGCAGCATAACGCGGCATTGTTTAATATTGCCCCAGCCAAAAGGTTTGCCCGGTTTTATCGCCAGTTTCCAGTGTTCAATATTGCCTAGCTGTTGCAGGGCTGGTTTAACCAAATCGCGGTCGCCTACTGAGGCACCGCCGGAAATAATGATGCTGTGGCTGCTGTCTGCCGCCTTGGCGAGGGTATTGGTGATGATATCGAGTTTATCAGGCAGAATGCCGCCATCAATAATTTCAATAAACGCATATTCGCTCAGGCTGGCCAGCAGCATCGGGCGGTTGCTGTCGTATATCTGATGCTGTTGTAGCTGGCTATTGCCGCTTACCAGCTCATCGCCAGTGGTAAATACACTGACGCGCAACTTCTGATACACATGCAGTTCGTTTGCACCTTGTGAGGCAGCCAGCCCGATTGCCTGTGCGTTGAGCAGGGCACCTTTTTCCAGCAGGGTAGTACCTTGTTTCAGCTCTTCACCACGGCGGCGGATATTGTCACCGGTAGCAGGTGTACGGGTGCTGCACAGGCTGTCGCCATTAACGCTGGTATTTTCCTGCATGATGACGGCATCGGTATTGCTCGGAATGCCGGCGCCAGTATAGATGCGCACAGCCTGTCCATGTTGCAGGGTTAGTTGCTGAGTGTCACCGGCAGCAGCAGTGCCGATAAGTTGCCATGCAGTGCAGTCCAGTCCGCAGACGGCGTAACCATCCATGGCACTGTTGTCGAATGCAGGGGCATCGGCAGTGGCGATAAGTGGTTGGGCAAGAATGCGGCCGGCAGCCTGATTAAGGGGGACGATTTCACTGTCGACTATACGGCTGGCCTGTTGTAGTAAGGTTTCCTGTCCCTGATAAAAATCCATCATGATGTTGTTGCTCCGCTGCGCGTGCTGGTAAACATAGCGCTGCTGTTATAGTTAGTAAACGGGGTGCTATCGGCAAAAGTAACGATGGCGTGGCGATAAGGCTGAATAATTGAGCGTACGCTGTGTTTGCCGCTGCTGTTCAGTTGTTGCCGGATCGGCTGCAAATGACGCCGGCGCATCTGACAGACAATGGGGTGCAGATTGCTGGCGTCGGCAGCACAAACAATATCCAGCTCGGGCTGCTTATGCAGTTCCTGATACAGACGGAAGATGATGTTGGCATTTAATCGTGGCAGATCACACGGTACGATTTGCAGGTATTCGATATGTTCCGGTAAGGCCTGTGCTGCGCTGATGATACCGGCCAGTGGTCCCATCTGTGCATATGCAGGCAGATCGCGGTAAACCGGATAGCCATAAGTCTGTATCTGGGCAATATCGCGGTTGGCACTGATAATAATGTGGTCGCTGCAATCGCCAAGCTGGCGCAGAATATGTGCCAGCAGCGGCTGGCCGTTAAGCGGTAGTAAGGCTTTGTTGGCACCGCCAACGCGAGTGCCAAGACCGCCGGCAAGGACAATCAGGCCAAGCTGAGCATCTATTGCCATGACTGAGTGCGCTGCTGGTCGCTGTGTTTCATTTCTACCCAGTGCTGCTGGCCGTTAGCAAAATATTCTTTTTTCCAGAATGGTGCTTCGGTTTTCAGGTAGTCCATGATGAAATGATTGGCCTGATAGGCATGTTCGCGGTGACCGCTGGCGGTAAGTACCAGTACAATTTGTGCGCCTACTGGCAGTTTGCCTACGCGGTGAATCACGCAGACATAGGGTAATGACCAGCGTTCTGCTGCCTGAGCAATGATTTTGCTGATTTCGTGCTCGGTTACTTCGGGCATATGGGTAAGATAGAGGTGGCTGAGTGGCTGCTGCGGATTATCATGGCCACGCACTTTGCCAATGAAACTGACCACAGCGCCGCAATCAGGTGCGCTGGCGTCAACCAGTGCCAGTTCTTGGCTAAGGTCAAAATCTTCGTTTTGTATTTGTATCCGAATTTGCATTTTAGCCTCCGGTTACTGGTGGTAGCAGTGCTATGCTGTCACCGTCTTTAAGGGCAGCACAGCCATGCTGAATAATATTATTGACGGCAATTTTGTATACTTTACCGGCTGCCAGAACCTCACTAAATGGGGCACCACGCTGGCGCAGGTAGGCTAAAAGGGCATCGCTGTCGGTAAAGTTGGGAGATAGCTGTTCCTGTGTCAGGCCAAGCTCTTCGGCAAAACGTGCCAGATAAATCACGGTAATCATGATAAAAACATGGATCAATCAATAATTGTTTATTATGCCGTGTTTTTTCTTTTTGTGGCAGATGATTGTTGCTGATGCAATTGAATTTAAGGAGTAAAATGGGATAAAATGCGGCTTTTTTCTTAATTATTCCAAATATTTGTCTTGTTTTTTGTTTCTGAAATGATTTTCCTTCTTACAGGCGCTTACTTTTCTCATGCTGATTGACCGCTTCAACAGACGTATTGATTATTTACGCATTTCGGTAACGGATAAATGCGATTTACGCTGTACCTATTGTATTCCTCAGGGATTTACCGAATTTGAAAAGCCAGCTAACTGGTTGTCGTTCGCGGACATTGAGCGTGTTGCCGGGGCTTTTGCCCGCATGGGCGTGTCTCGATTTCGCTTAACCGGTGGCGAACCGTTGTTACGTAAAAATCTGCCGGAGCTGGTAGCACGGCTGGCAGCTTTGCCGGGGGTAGAAGATTTGTCTTTGACCACCAATGGTACGCAGCTT
The DNA here is from genome assembly GCF_024103505.1 of Snodgrassella sp. Classification (NCBI taxonomy): domain Bacteria; kingdom Pseudomonadati; phylum Pseudomonadota; class Betaproteobacteria; order Neisseriales; family Neisseriaceae; genus Snodgrassella; species Snodgrassella sp. The sequence goes on along the minus strand of NZ_JAGGIJ010000003.1, from coordinate 80,625 downwards.
AAACATTTTGCTCATGATTTACGTAAAGCAGGGCTGAACCGGCTGAATGTCAGTCTGGATTCATTGCGGCGTGAATGTGTGCAGGAGATTTCCGGCAAGGATAGCTTCGATAAAGTAATTGACAGTTTGCAGGTGGCACGGGATGCAGGCTTTGAACGGATTAAAATTAATATGGTGCCGCTGCCGGGGGTGAATACCGGTGATATTGAGGATATGGTGGCCTTTTGTATTGCCAATGGCTTTATTCTGCGGCTGATTGAGGTAATGCCTATGGGTGTAAGCGGGCGGAAACTGGAATATTTTAATCTGCTGGAGCTGATTGAAAATCTGCGGCCGAAGTATCAGCTGCATGAGAGCCAGCGGGTATACGGAGGCGGGCCGGCTAAATATTGGGAAAGTGTTGATGGCCGTTTCACCTTAGGACTGATTACACCACGGTCACAGCATTTCTGTGCCACCTGTAATCGCGTACGCATGTCGGTTGATGGAACTTTGTATCTGTGTCTGGGGCAGGAACAAAGTATGGCATTAAAGCCATTACTGCTGGCTGATTGTTCAGAAGCACAGCTGGAAGATGCCATTCAGCGGGCGGTGGATTTGAAACCTGAAAAACATGAATTTAATGAACAGCCGGACAAAATTGTGCGCATTATGGCGAAAACCGGTGGTTAGCCATAGCGGTGATCACAGCCAAACAAAAGCCCGCTGTATTGAGCGGGCTTTTATTGTATGGGCAATCAGAACAAGGTTAATGTCCATGGCAGCAAATAGGTTTGTACGACGGTAAACAGGCCGGCAATCACACAGAAGAGCAGGCTGTGGCGCACGGTGAAGCGAAACAGATCAGATTCTTTACCAGCCAGTCCTACCGCAGCACATGCGATGGCAATAGACTGTGGTGAAATCATTTTGCCAGTTACCCCACCGACTGAATTAACCGCAACAGCAAGCACCGGATCCATACCTACCTGCATGGCCGTATTGGCCTGTAATGCACCAAATAAGGCATTAGCAGAAGTATCAGAGCCAGTGAGGAAAACACCTATCCAGCCGAGAAATGGCGAGAAAAACGGGAAAGCTTTACCAGTATCGGCCAGTACCAGTGCCAATGTTGATGACAGGCCGGAATAATTAACCACATAGGCAAATGCCAGTACCAGACCAATTGACAGTATCGGATAGCGCAAATCGTAGAGGGTGTGTCTGAACGTATCGATAGCCAGACGTGGTTTTATTTTCAGAATCAATACGGAAATGAAGGATGCCAATAAGATGGATGTACCGACTGCACCTACCAGATTCAGCTTGAATTCGGCGGCGATAGGCGTGTTTTCTGCGACAATAGGCGCGGTTTTAATCACCAGATTGTCCAGCATAGGCCAGTGAATTTTGATTTGGCTAAATGAATTAAACCACGCTTGCAGGGGTTTGATTGTCCAGACGGCAACGCAGACTGTCAGAATGATAAAAGGTGACCAAGCTTGGGCAATCTGGCTGATGCTATATTCTTTGCGTTTGTGCTGTTCACTTGGCTGCTGCATACCACTAAAGGTGAATATCTGTTTTGGCTGCCATTTTTGCAGAAACAGTGCCAGACACACCAAACTTACCAGCGCTGAGGTGACATCTGGCAATTCCGGCCCGATAAAATTGGCAGTAATAAATTGAGTGGTGGCAAAGGAAATACCGGAAACCAGCAGTGCCGGCCAAGTTTGGCGAATACCGCGCATTCCGTCCATAATAAATATCAGGTAGAACGGAATCACAATAGACATCAGGGGTAATTGCCGACCGGCAAGCTGGCCGATATGAAACGGATCAAGACCGGATACTTGTCCACCTACCAGAATCGGAATCCCTAATGCGCCAAAGGCAACGGGTGCTGTATCGGCGATCAGGCATAAACCTGCTGCATATAGGGGTTTGAAGCCCAGTCCTACCAACAGTGCCGCACTTATGGCAACAGGTGCGCCAAATCCGGCTGCGCCTTCCAGAAAAGAACCAAAGCAAAAGCCGACAAGCAGCAATTGCAGACGCTGGTCTTCAGTAATAGAAAGAATGGATGCGCGGATAATGTCAAACTGGCCGCTTTTGACAGTAAGATTGTAGAGAAAAACGGCAGTAATAATAATCCAGGCAATCGGCCACAAGCCATAGAAAAAACCATATAGCGCAGCGGATAAGGCGAGAGTGAAAGGCATTTTGTAAGCTGCTACTGCCACAATAATAGCCAGAATCAGGGTAATGGCACCGGCAATATGACCTTTCATGCGCAAGGCTGTCAGTGCCACAAAGAAGAAGATAATCGGTAACAGGGCAGCCAGCACGGTGAGATAAATGCTGTTGCCTAATGCAGAGTAATTTTGTACCCATGTGTGCATGTAATTCCTCCTCAATGTATGAGTTTGTTTGTCATCAATTTAATGAAATAGACGTGCGTGATTTATGAAAAATAAATGTTATTGATTATTAATACGGACAATACAGATTGCAATAGCAATTGTTACTTTAAAAAATAAAAGCATAAACGTCAATATTTGTATTTTTATTTTAATAGAAGTAATTGCTGGTAACTAGTCTGAATTAAGTCAGTTTTTGCTTATCTGCATGGTAATTGTATGATATAAATATATTAATTTATTACGTTATTTGTCTGTATACTAGATAAAATCAATTCCCGTAATTTCAGCTTTATTGTAGTGACATATATGCAACCGAATTGTTCAATTTTTGTAAGATGGCAATAGTAGAGTTTAATTACCTTCTGTATACTGATGTAACTCAATAATGCAGATGAGGAATTCAGCTTTGCATTGTCAATAAAACTGAATGTACTGTAGGCACAGATATGTGGCTGTTTGTAAACAGATCGCAAGTGACTGGAAATGGCGAAATAAGCAGAATTTCCAACAATAGACAATAAATTTTTGTCTGTCACAAAATTGTCATATTGGTCTTTTACAATAAGTCAGAATAAAAGCTGGTAACAGGAGAAAACTGTGTCTGCGTCATCTGCGACTTCTTCGTCTGGGGCAATTATGTCGGCATCCGGGAAAACTGGTAAAGCAAGTAAAATAGTGTTTCTGCTGATCCTGCTAGGCGGTCTGGCTTATGCAGGTATTTGTATTTACCATGATTTGCAGGGTGTGCCCAGTTCTTCATTAATAGTATATGCATTATTAACAGTAGCATTGCTGATTGCACTGGCATTTGAGTTTGTCAATGGCTTTCATGACACCGCCAATGCAGTAGCCAGCGTTATCTATACGCATTCACTCAAGCCAAATACAGCAGTTATCTGGTCAGGAGCTTTTAATTTTCTCGGCGTGATGCTGTCCACCGGTGCTGTGGCCTATGGCGTGATTTCTTTGCTGCCGGTGGAATTAATTCTGCACATGGGCAGCAATGTTGGCTATGCAATGATTTTTGCTTTACTTTCCTCTGCCATTATCTGGAACCTGAGTACTTGGTGGCTGGGATTGCCGGCTTCCAGCTCGCACACACTGATCGGTTCAATTATCGGGGTAGGCGTGGCCAATCAACTGATGTCAACGCATCAAAGTACCAGTGGCGTGAGCTGGAATCAGGTCATTCATGTGGGTGAATCACTGCTATTTTCGCCACTATTAGGCTTTATTCTGGCAGCGTTGCTGCTTATTGTAGCAAAAAGGCTGCTGCGTATTCCTGCGTTGTATCAAGCACCAGAAAACGATGCACCGCCACCTTGGCCGATTCGTCTGTTACTGATTTTTACCTGTACTACAGTTAGCTTTGCTCATGGTTCGAATGACGGGCAAAAAGGCATGGGACTGATTATGCTGATACTGATTGGTACAGTACCAATGGCATATGCACTCAATCATGCCGTACCACAAGAGGAATGGGCAAAATTTTCCGCCAATTCACAGGCGGCGCAGAAAACCATCGAAGAATTACTGCCACCGGGGCTAGTATTGCATACCAATACCGATGTGCGTACTCAGGTAACAGCGTTGGTAGAAGACAAACAGGGTACATCAGAGCAACTGGCTGCACTGGCACAACTGATACAAATCGTTGAACATAATCTAAGTAAAAGCGACAGCCTGCGTAATTTGCCGCCTGAACAAGTGGGTAACATCCGTAATGATATGTATCTGGTTTCCGAATCTTTAACATTATTGCAAAAAAATACCCTGCATAACCAATATACACTTAACACAGTACAGACAAATAATTTAAACGCCTACCACCGATCGATTGACCATGCCACCAAATATATTCCAGTATGGGTAAAAGTACTGGTGGCTTTAGCACTGGGGCTGGGTACACTGGTTGGCTGGAGGCGTATTGTAGTCACCGTAGGCGAAAAGATCGGTAAAACCCATTTGTCCTATGCTCAGGGTGCTTCTGCTGAGCTGGTAACCGCTGCACTGATTTTGGCAGCAGATCGTTTTGGTCTGCCGGTGAGCACTACTCATGTACTGACTTCAGGGATTGCCGGTACTATGGCTGCAAATAAAAGCGGTTTGCAGAAATCTACTATCCGTAATCTGTTGATGGCATGGGTACTTACCTTGCCCGTATCCATTGCGCTGGCCGGTGGATTATTCTGGTTTTTCCGCCTGATTTTCTGATTGCAGATTACTGTTTTGTGTCCTTACTGGCAGCTACTCTGTAATAATTTGCCAAATGCTCTTGCAAGGCGCGTTATTTCACAGTTTAATGTCGGTTTAGTGGTGGCTGTGCTGGTGCACGTCATAAATACTTGCTTCCCGCCTTACCGCGGGCATACAAATTGGAAATCATGTATGAAAAAATCACTGGTATTGTCAGCCATCGTAAGTGTGCTGATGGTTGCCTGTTCGGATGCCGGTACAGCAAATAAAAATGCTGCCTCCAGTAACGCAGTTATGAATTCAACTGACCAGCTCAATATCTATAACTGGTCGGATTATGTTGATCCCGATACAGTTAAAGCATTTGAGAAAGAAAACAAGATTAAGGTTCGCTACGATTATTACGATAGTAACGAAACCCTTGAGGCCAAAATTCTGATTGGCCGTTCCGGCTATGATCTGGTTGTACCATCTATAGCCAACGTAGGCCGTGAAATCAAGGCGGGTGCTTACCAGCCGATAAATAAAAGCCAGCTATCCTATTACAACAATATTGATCCTGATCTGCTGAAAATGATGGATAAAGTAGATCCGGGTAATAAATATGCAGTGCCGTATTTCTGGGGCATGAATACAATCGGGATTAATACCGAACTGGTAGAAAAGGCACTGGATGGCAAACTGCCGGATAACTTGTGGGATCTGGTATTTAATCCAGCCTACACACACAAACTGAAAAGCTGTGGTATTTCCCTGTTTGACAGTCCTACAGAACTTTATCCGCTGGCTTTGCATTATCTGGGGAAAGACCCGAACAGCAGTGAGCCTGATGATATCCGTGCTGCTACCAACCTGATTAAATCCGTGCGCAATGATGTGAAACGTTTCAGTTCTTCCGGCTATATTGATGATATGGCTCGCGGTGACCTGTGCGTGGCTACGGGTTATGGTGGTGATCTGAATATTGCCAAAAAACGAGCCGAAGATGCCAAAAGCGGGGTACATTTGCAGGTACTGGCTCCGAAAGAGGGTGTTGGGATATGGATTGACTCCTTTATGATTCCCAAAGATGCTCAGAATGTAGCCAATGCCTTAAAATACATCAATTACACACTCGACCCGAAAGTGGCCGCGAAAAATGGTAACTATGTCACCTTTGCTCCAGCCAGCAAACCGGCGCGGGCGCAGATGAACAGTGAAATCAGTAGCGATCCGAGTATATTCCCTACACAGGAAGTACTGGAGAAAAGTTTTGTGGTATCGCCCAAATCGCAGGATGCAGTCCGTTTGGCTGTACGACTGTTTCAGCAAGTAAAGGCGGGGCAGTAGTGGCCTTGTATACCAATGCAGAATTTTCTGCTTGAAATTATCTGCTGAGCTAGCTTAGAATTGAGTAATAAACGAACCGTTCCGGTTCGTTTTCTGCATTTATGCTGTATACAATAATATAGCGATAACAGACCAACTGCTTTAACTGTTGGCACCGTGAACGCCTGATTCACGATCAATATCTGTACCGGATATTGGCGTAATAGGGCAAAAATTGCCGATAAGGCTGCCAGAATGCATATAAACCCTTATAATTAACTGCCGGGGAAATGCCAAATGTATACAGATTGTTATAATTGAAGGTACACAGAAAAAAATGTGGAATAACAAGTAGCAAATAAGCATACTGGCTGCACCTGAAATAATATCTGCTTTGCGCAGACTGCTTTGAGTATTAACCGCCTCCATGTATCCTGACAAATAAACGGGGTTGACTGGTCATAACAGGATAAACAGTCCTGAAAATATAGAGGCAGCCGGACAGAAATTTTGAATTGGATGGTTATGAAAATATTAATTTGCAATGATGATGGTTATTTATCAGCGGGAATTGCCTTGTTGGCTAAGGTTGCAGCACAGTTTGCCGAAGTAAGAGTAGTGGCACCGGAAAGTGATCAGAGTGGTGTGAGTAACTCTTTTACCCTGAATCGCCCCTTGTCCATAAAAAAAGCCTCGAATGGCTTTTATTATGTTAATGGCACACCAACCGACTGTATCCATGTCGCCCTACATACCATGGCCGATTTTAAACCTGATTTAGTTCTGTCTGGTATCAATCATGGTGCCAACATGGGCGATGATGTTTTGTATTCCGGCACCGTAGCTGCTGCTACCGAAGCTTTTCTAATGGGTATTCCTGCTCTGGCATTTTCTATTAACGACCGCAGCGGCCAGTACTGGGCTACGGCTGAAAAAGCAGTGCATACAGTTTTAGCCCGAGTGTGTGCGCAGCCAGCAGCCGAGCCCGTTTTATGGAATATCAATATTCCGGCAGTTAACGTAGAAGCAGTGCAGGGCTATCAGGTGGCCAAACTGGGACGGCGGCATCATGATCAGTGTATTGTACCGTTTAATAGCCCGCGTGGAGAAACCATGTACTGGATCGGAGGCGTGGGTGCTGCCGATACCAGCAGGCAGGATACCGACTTTTGCGCCAATGAAGCCGGCTTTGTTACCATTACCCCGCTGACACTAGATTTAACCAACTACCAGCAATTGGGTACAGTAAACACATTTTTGCAAGATATACAGTGGTGACAACAGTGGGACAGGGCGTAAGCTGGACCGGATATGAATTCCGACGAGCACGGATGGTGGAAAGACTGCGGCAGATGGGAATCACCCGAGCCGAAGTACTGGCGGCCATGTCTGCTGTGCCTCGCCATGTTTTTGTTGAAGAAGCACTGCGCTCCCATGCTTATGATGATATGTCCCTGCCGCTAGGGCTGGGACAGACCATCTCCCAGCCCTATACCGTAGCAGTGATGACACAGTTGCTGTTTGACAAACGCCCGATAAATAATAAACTGCGCATTCTGGAAATCGGTACCGGTTGTGGTTATCAGACAGCAATTCTGCAAGCACTCGGTTTACGTGACATCTATTCAATAGAGCGCCTGCGCCCGTTGCATGAACGTGCCAAGCAGAATCTGCGCGCAGTGCGCTTACTGGCTCATGCCCGGCTTGTATGCGGTGATGGTTATCTGGGTCTAGCGCAGGAAGCACCCTTTGATGGCATTATTCTCACAGCCGCCCCTAAAGAAGTACCACTGCCTTTATTGCAGCAAATGTCAGTAGGCGGCCGCATGGTACTACCACTGGATGAGGGCGGAGTACAGTTTTTATGGGTAATCGATAAAACTGCTGAAGGTTTTCAGGAAACCTGTGTACAGCAGACTTTATTTGTGCCACTGGTAAATGACAATTAAATATTAATCGCAGTCCCAGCAGCGGGCGTATATCAATGTAGCTGCTTGAATCAATGGCGTACTAAGCATGGATAGTCATAACTTCAGATTTTACGTAAATAGCCCAATACACGGAAATTATCAATCTTCCATAATCCATCTTTATAAATTAATGGATAAGTAGCGCGACTGCTCGCGTAAGGGCCTGGATTCTGTTGCACAATTTCAATTTCATTATTACTAACCTTACTTATAATGGCAACATGGCCATATTGCGACCAGCTAAAAACGATAATATCATCAACTTTTGGCCGAGTTGGCGAACCATTATGAAACTGTAGCAAATTACGCTTTGGATTAATATGGCCATCGGCAATCGAAGCATCAAAAAAATCTTTAGCATGGCCATAACTATCGGGCATTTTATGCTTGAAACGCTCATAATAATAGCGTTTTATAAATTCAACACATTGATATTTTTGCCCTAAATTGTAACCATCCTTAGTTAGGTTACGCCCGCTGACATGACTTATTTGCCCATTGTAATATACATTGACACCATTAAACTGATCGACAACCTGACCAACCTTTTGCGCACCTGTTTGTCTTTGATCAAAAAACTGAGCATAAACAATAAAACTAAATAGCGATAAACCCAAAAACAATACAACACTTTTTTTATATCTATTAGCCATATAAACTCATTAATAGAATGATAATAATTTAGGAATAAAAATATTATTTATTTCTGAATATATAAATAATATAGCGGTATATAATAGAAACACAATTAATTTTTTCTGCCATATGCACTGATTAACAACATAATACTGGACATAATCATGCAAAAAAAAACATATCCATCGCATAGTTGCCACAATATAACTGCATCAGATTCAGTTAGTAATAACACATGAGTACTATACAAATCACGCCAAGTGAATATAAACAGAAGCATAAATCTAAATATATCAGATTAATGTTTAATCCGTTAATTAAATGTATTTTGTATATCTAATATCTTATCTGTAGCAATAGCATTACTGTTACATCAATACCAGCTATAAGCCACAGTCTAAAATATCATAACCTAAACGAATCTGTTCTTTATCAGCTGGCATGGTATGATGATTAAACCGCTATAAACTAACGGCAAAATTGATTTAATTCAACAGCTAAGGAAAGATAACCATGAAAGTAGCAGTATTTGTTGCGCCCGGTGAAGTGGCCATACGAGAAATGGATAAACCTGTTATCCAGCAGCCTACCGATGCCATTATCCGTATTGTCCGTGCCTGTGTTTGTGGTTCAGATTTATGGTGGTTTCGCGGTATCAGCCAGCGCAAAACCGAAAGCCCCGTCGGGCATGAAGCCATCGGTATCGTCGAAGCTGTAGGCCATGCAGTAACGCATATTCAGAGTGGTGATTTTGTTATCGTACCCTTTACTCATGGCTGTGGACATTGTGCTGCCTGCAAGGCCGGATTTGACGGCAATTGCCAGAATCAGGAGCAGGGTGGCAATGGTGGCTATCAGGGAGAGTATCTGCGTTTTAGCAATGCAGACTGGGCGCTGGTTAAAATTCCCGGCCAGCCACAGGATTATTCCGATAGCGTGCTGAATTCATTGCTCACCTTAGCCGATGTCATGGCTACCGGCTATCATGCCGCGGCCAGTGCCGAAGTCAAACCCGGTGATACCGTAGTTGTCATGGGAGATGGTGCAGTTGGCCTGTGTGGTGTCATTGCAGCGAAATTGCGTGGTGCAGAACGTATTATTGCCATGAGCCGGCATCCGGACAGAGCACAACTGGCGCAGGAGTTCGGTGCTACCGATATAGTACCGGAACGAGGTGATGAAGCAGTTGAAAAAGTATTAGCGCTCACCAGTCAGGCTGGAGCAGATGCCGTACTGGAATGCGTAGGTACCAAACAATCTTTACAGACAGCCATTGCAGTTGCGCGCTCGGGCGCCATTGTTGGCTGTGTAGGCGTACCACAGCAGACTGAAATCAAAACCGGCGATATTTTCTGGCGTAATATCGGTTTGCGTGGTGGTATTGCCAGCGTTACCACATATGATAAAGACCTATTGCTGCAAGCAGTTTTGAATGAAGAAATTCAGCCGGGCAAAGTCTTTAACCAGCGCTTTGATTTAGCCGATATTCAGGCTGCCTATCAGGCAATGGATCAGCGTCAGGCAATTAAATCATTATTAATTATCAGCCATTGATTTAACAGTACCCCGCCACAGATTAAATTCAGTGGCGAGGTAGTTACTGCTTATTCACTTACTCAGACATGAGTATGCCTAAATTCAGAAGATACCTTTCATTCCTTCAGGCGTATACCGTTCTCCTTGAATTTGAATACAGTTTTTCAGATCATTTAATAGATTGACATCCGATTCTTCTAATTGCAACAAGCTGGCCTGGTTATTCTCGCGCAAGTATTTCTCATTTTTGGTACTCGGAATCGGTACAATATGTGCCCATTGTGCCAGCAACCATGCCAGCGCAATCTGCCCCATAGTACAATTGTATTTGATCGTCATGGGTTCTAATGCCTGTAGCGGCCGTTTATTATGTTCCAGATTATTATCTTGAAAGCGCGGATTGGTACGGCGGAAATCATTTTCAGCCAAATCTTCTTTATTTAGTGGCAATAGTGAGTTGCGCCCGAGCTGAATCAGACAGCGTTTTCAGTACCGAACCAATCAGCTTTTCATTTTCACCGCGGCCATACATATCCGCTGTGTCTATCAAAGTAACGCCACAATCAATTACTTGATGCAATATCTTTTGTGCATGTGCTGTCTCCACAGCACCATAGAATTCGCTCAGCCCCATAGCGCCATAGCCAATGGCTGAGACAGTAAGATGCTGGCCAAGTTTTCGTTGGGGTAAAGAATGAGTCATTATTTATTATCCTATCAGAATTAATTGTGCCTGAACTGCTTTATCCAGTATTCCATATACTTAGTTCAAATCAGGCAGATGCTTGATTGCTGAAATTGATAGTAAATAATTCAACCTGAGAAGAGAAATACAAAATTATTGATATAAAAAACATATCAATCTATTGTGTCTTTTTAGGATAGCAGGATATAAAGTCTTTATACGAATACAGAAGCTGTATTGTGAAGCTTAAAGTACCCAATCATCTCATTGATTATGATGTTGTCCGCTGCCGACTTATGCCAGAGCAGATGCATATCCATCGATAGCTGCTGCTCATATTTTGCAGACAGCCTTTTATACACCACTCCCTCCACATGAGCCTGTGCCATTGATGCTGGCAGCAACAACATACCCCTGCCCATGGCAATTTCCATCAGCATAGTTAAAAAATTATGCAATTTCTGCTGCAACACCAGCGGAGTGGATAATTGGCTGATTATTTTTTGCAGCCGGTCGTACAACGCCGGATTCTGATAGCGTTTGCAACAGTAAAGAGGTAAATCCACCACCGCATTTAAATCTATTTTTTCCTGTGCACAAGCCGGATGGTTTTCCGGTAAAGCCAGCAGCATGGTTTCCTGATAGACCAATAAACTGCTGGCCTGATGACTATCATGTTTATAATCAGAAATAATCACCAAATCAATATTATTTTTATTGAATTCAGCCAGCAGCTCCTTAGAAGAATAGTCCTGCTGCAACAGATCAATGTGCTGCTGAAAACGGCTACTAAATTCATGGAACAGCGGAACAAAATTAAATCCCAGAATTTTAGTAATACCAATTGTTAACCGGTCAGCAGAGTAGGGGTTGATATTGCTTATTGCCAGTGATAAACCTTCCAGCCAGCTTCTGGCCTTATCTCGAAATTGCCTGCCCTGTGCAGTAAGCAGCACATAACGGGTATTGCGTACAAATAGCGTGGTTTGCAGTTTCTCTTCCAGCGCCTTAATTTGCATGGATAGTGGTGGCTGGCTTATCCCCAGCCTGCTGGCAGCCTTGCGAAAATTGCCTTCCTCACATACCGCCAGAAAATATTGCAGTTGCTTAATTGTAGGCAGATGCCGGCTGTAAATAGCCGAATTATTCAGCGTATATTCCGATTGAACCGGTATTGATTACACATATTTTCCCGCTTATCTCCCTTATCCTAGCTAATAAACCGTTCTGCATAGCAAAAGTATTTACACTGATACAGACAAAGTTACTTTAAATTAAACATTATATAGACTTTCTCATCAAACTACCGTGACAGAATAAAGTATCATTCAAGATCTCCACAACCTAAAAAGCTAGCACAGTAACCATCTCCTAAAATAGCATAACCCTAAAATATAAAATACTTGCAAATAATGTACATCGGGTTGTTAATGCAAATAAAAAATAAAGTACCGATTGTCCCTGTTTCAAATCAGACAAAAGCCAGTGTTACTATTCAAATATGCACCATTTACGCAATCATATAACCCATCTGAATACAAACCAAAACCCGCAGCATAATTTTCCACATCAGCGTTACCTTAACAACAACTGATCTGCAAAAATAAAAACTCAAATACAGCAGTCCATAAAAAAGCCTGCAAAATTAATTGCAGGCTTCTGAACCAAAATCAATAATTAACTACCCCAGTAGGCAGATATCACCCTATCCTGCTGAGTCAATACTATCTGTTCGGGCGCAGCTAAAGCCTCGGCATGACCAGACGACATATTTGCCATGGCCGTAATCAAATATTGCACCTGTGTCGTAACCTGTGCATTTTCAGCATTACCTGAATTTTGATATTCGCTTGAACCTTTATCAAATAAATATTGCACACCATTCAGATGATTCACATTGTCATTTTCAGCCACATGGTTGTCAGCAAAACGGGCAAAATTAATACTGAATAAATCAGCATCATCATTATAAAGCCCAATCGCATCCATGTGATTTGCAGGGGTAATGATACCGTTCTGAGCAAAGGCACCAACCTTATCCAGCCCAAGCTGTTGCCGGGTTATCGTCTTATCCGCAAACTCGAACACCTCAATCTGGTGCACAGTACTGCAAAAGAAATTTTTAACCACAACAGAATCTGTACCATTATAGCCAGACATAACCAGATCAAAGCCATCCTTGCGATACACCACCTCATTAGCCCGAACATCCTTGAATCTGATCGTATTCACATCCATACTGTAAGGATTATATTCCAAAATAGTATCTTGACCATGCCCCTTACTGAAAACATAAACGTCATTGCCAGTACCACCTTCCAGATAATCATTACCCAGACCACCAACAAGAATATCATCGCCTACACCACCGTATAAACGATCATCTCCACTACCACCATCCAGATAATCATCACCCAGCTCACCAAAGAGGAAATCATTACCGGCACCGCCATACAGGCGATCATTGCCGGCACCACCGATCAGCGTATCATTGCCATCTGCTCCAAATAGCTGGTCGTTGCCCAGACCACCATGCAGATAAGTAGGCTTAGAGCCATAAGCATATAACTCATCATCGCCATTAGTACCTAACTGAGTGAGTGCACGGATATCATCAACATTCAACTGCCCGCAACCAGAAAATTTAATCACATCAATCTGATTAACACCAGATTCACGGAAGAAATTAATAATTTTCAGCGAATCATCAGAATACTTCGCTGTAATATAAAGATCCTGCCCCTTACGGGAATAGGTAAAATCATATTTTGACCAATTATTAAAGAACACCGTATTAACATCTTTACCGCTAGGATTAAATTCAAGCAGCTGATCATGGCCAAAGTTCTTATCAAATACAAATAAATCCGAGCCTATACCACCTTCAAGATAATCATTGCCCGTACCGCCGTTAATCGTATCATCGCCATCACCGCCATAGATAAAATCATTGCCGGCGCCACCGATTAACACATCATTGCCGGCACCGCCATCCAGATTGTCATCGCCGTCACCGCCATCCAGAAAATCATTACCGCCATGACCCTTAAGTACATCATTACCGCCAAGACCAATCAAAGTATCATCAGATTCATAGCCAATCAGCACATCATTGCCTGCCGTAGGCTTTAACAACAACACCTTGATTGCCTCTACATCAAGCTGCGAGCCATCAGCAAACTCTACCACATCAATCTGGTCGCCACCATGACCATCGCCAGTAAAGAAATTTACTACCGTAATCTGATCAGAAGTACCCTTGATTTTCAACAACAGATGATTACCATTACGGGCAAAAATCACCTCATCCTGCACAATACCATCCGTAAACCGAATTTTATCAACCTTATTTACCCCGGTATCATGATTACGAATAATATCCCGCCCGAATCCACGTGCAAACTCATACACATCCGATCCGGCGCCACCGTCCAGCTCATCATTGCCGATACCACCAATAAGCACATCGTCTCCGGCACCGCCTTGAAGAATATCGCGGCCACCACCAAGCAGATTCGTACCAATCAGAATATCATTGCCATCACTGCCAGACTGCACACTTAGCTTATCCTGTACCGTCTTACCTAGCAGATCACACCACTGATCCAATACATTATGCGCTTTCGCGTAATCAACATATTCACCGAAAAGCTTCATCCCATCCGGCCAGAAGCCCGTATAGTGATAAGCCAAAAATTCACCTAAATCCACAAACGCCTTTTGCGGATTGTGCTGGAAAACCTGATTAAAAGTAGCCGCAATACCCGAAAAATCCAGCGAAACCTCATCATTTTCCAGCTTAAAGGTAAGTTTTTCCATATATGGCTTTAGCCGCGTTTGAAATAACAAACTCTCATACAGACTAGTGCGAATTCCGTTATAAGTCTTATCAATCGTATCCAGAAGCTTCTGCCGCTGCTTTGGCGTACCCGCATAGAATAATCTTGAGGTTTCACCAGTAAACGCATTCAGCACATTCAGCTTATCACTATAAGTCTTAAACTTCTTCGCCCATTCCGGATCAACAACAGTAAGCTTACTTTCTTCAGATGGCCTGATCGCAGAACCGCCAGAGCTGGCAGAACCAGTATTCACCCAGTTCATGCCTAAAGCATAGTCAGCATTTTCATCAAACTGCGGATCGGATTTAGCCCATTCCAGCAGCAGCTTATCCAGCAATGCCAGTTGCTCCGAGCGCGTTTGCGCCTGCGCGTAAGATTGCAACACCGCAGCCAGATTTTGAGACAGCGCCGCAGCATCGCGTAAATCGCGTACCCGCCCCGTACCTTTCAGATTAGGCGCCTGCTTTTGCTCCTCAGTCAGTTTTACTTCCTCAGCATACTCACTGAAAACCGGCTTATGCTCGAAATTCACATCACCCATAACCCGATTTTGCCCGTCAGTGGTTTCATAGCTGCCGATCTGAGCCAGCGTATTACCATTCTTCAAATTGGTATTACTGTTTTTATTGGCCAGATTTAATGCTTTCACGCCTACCTGCTCCAGCGTAAACAGCTCATTGCTTTGGCAGATACCATCCTGATTCAAATCACGCCACACGCGCAACTGATCAAAGTGCGCATCCTGCGCATCTACCCGGCCATCGCCATTACTGTCAAACTCGCGCAGTGCCGCATAGCCATTGGCCGCCTTGCTGCCATCCGCCAGCAGCGTACTGTCACCAAAGAGCTCCGTACCATCATTAATAATCCCATCGCCATTACGGTCTACTGCCAGCAGGCCGTCATCAGCCTTTACCCAGCCAGTAGCCGTACGGATACCATCACCATCATGGTCAAATAACGCCCCACTTAATTTTCTCGAACCAGTCGTTTCAATTCCATCACCATCCAGATCCAGTACCAGCGGGTCATAGACATAATATTTACCGTCGCGAGGTAAATCAAGCCAGTCTCTCAGATCTTCACAAATCCAGCCGCCAAAATTAAGTGGATCATTCCGAAAATTGTAGGTTCCAACAGCAAGATTACCCATGGTTCTTAATAAATCCCCTAGGTTGATACTATCTGTATCAATTTTATCAAGATGATGCCAGTCAAGTGTCGAACCCGGCCAGTCCTTGGGAGTCAGGCTATCTGGGTCAAAGCGGGTAAAGCCTTGTGCATCCGATTTTAAAATACCATCTAACGAAACTCTGCCAGATTCGGCTATATTGTTTAGCAAAGCAGCAGCCATATCATTAGAAAATTTATTATATTTATTACAATCAAATCTGCCCAGCCGGGAGCGTAAAATCAGATCAGTGTTTACGCGCAGTGCTTTATCTATTACATTGCCCAAGACTCCGCCGGCCTGTCCGCGGCTATTGGTGCCCACAGCCACATTCAGCCACCAATTTAACCCATTGGCATCCACATTACCGGCTGGAATAGTAGATTTTAAATAATCATAGGCCTTGGAATAATTTGCATCTTCGCCATGAGCAAGCCTATTCCTGATATCTGTTAGAATTGATTTTAATTCCGCTTTTTGAGCTTCAGTCAAATCATAGGAATTCTTTTCGGCTATATAAGAGTCTAAATTAAGATATCCTTGGAAACCTTCACCTTTAATAAAGCAATGCATACCTACTCCTTTCTAGTCAATGACCTTACTGTGTTGATGAATATAATCCAGAATACGATTATTGTTTTCAATAAAGCCTTGGACAATTTCCGGATGATCCAGCAGGCTTTCATTATGTTTATAGATATCAATCAAAGCATCAGCAAAATACCATTGATTTGGCGATGGTTTATGCTTACCATGCAGATATCTTGAGGAATACACGGTATACCCTAAGCCAAATTCCTTATCCAGTACGGAATGAATATCAGTCTGATGAGGGTAGGAGTCGCTTTCATCCTTTGCATCAAATGGCCAGAATTCAATGCTGATATCTTGCTGATTTTTATCAGATTGATTAGCGAATATAGCTAGTTTTCCCGCAATGCCAGCACGGTACAGTGCTTGATTATTTCGTTCTTCTTTTACTGAAAATCGGTAGTATTGCTGTTTTAACCAGTAATTACCATATTCCAATTTGCTTTCGCTTGTTTGGGTAAATAATGGTCGTATACCTATGCCAGAGATTGGCTTGGAAAAATCAGGGCATTGATGTAGTGCTTCTTCATCATTGGGAAAACCGGAGAAAGTAGGTAGTTGATACATAATGCTAACCGCTTTCTCTTCAACTTTTCCATCAACAATTTTATTTTTCAAGTTAGGCCCAAAAAAACAGCGCGGTAGAGTAATCGCCAGTTTTTTGCTTGAAACCTTGGAAGGAATCAAAACCGTAATTTCAGTGGTATCTTTCATTGCTAATTTATCCTGTAATTGCTTGTTTTTTTCTTCTTCACTGCGTCCATCAATACAGCCAGCTAAGCACAAAATCAAAATACACAGCCATCGTTTCATCTTGCTACCTTTGCTAATTGAGTTTGAGCAAATTAAATTACCTGAGTGCTTTAATAGCATAAAATAACAGTGTTTAACATAAATATATCGTTAATTATCAAATCTGGCAAGTATAAGATGTTTGATTTATATCACTAAACAGATAAAAAACAACAGAAAGCAATTGTTTAAAATTTTATAATAGGCAATTGCTGTCTAATGGCTATTTTACAAACAAATATGCCTGAAACTAGCAATATTATGGCAATTAATCTAATGTCATTATTAAAGCAGATAGTAAGTCTTGCTGGTTAATTAACGACTTTACTGTGTTGATGAATATAATCCAAAATACGATTATTGTTTTCAATAAAGCCTTGGACAATTTCCGGATGATCCAGCAGGCTTTCATTATGTTTATAGATATCAATCAAAGCATCAGCAAAATACCATTGATTTGGCGATGGTTTATGCTTACCATGCAGATATCTTGAGGAATACACGGTATACCCTAAGCCAAATTCCTTATCCAGTACGGAATGAATATCAGTCTGATGAGGGTAGGAGTCGCTTTCATCCTTTGCATCAAATGGCCAGAATTCAATGCTGATATCTTGCTGATTTTTATCAGATTGATTAGCGAATATAGCTAGTTTTCCCGCAATGCCAGCACGGTACAGTGCTTGATTATTTCGTTCTTCTTTTACTGAAAATCGGTAGTATTGCTGTTTTAACCAGTAATTACCATATTCCAATTTGCTTTCGCTTGTTTGGGTAAATAATGGTCGTATACCTATGCCAGAGATTGGCTTGGAAAAATCAGGGCATTGATGTAGTGCTTCTTCATCATTGGGAAAACCGGAGAAAGTAGGTAGTTGATACATAATGCTAACCGCTTTCTCTTCAACTTTTCCATCAACAATTTTATTTTTCAAGTTAGGCCCAAAAAAACAGCGCGGTAGAGTAATCGCCAGTTTTTTGCTTGAAACCTTGGAAGGAATCAAAACCGTAATTTCAGTGGTATCTTTCATTGCTAATTTATCCTGTAATTGCTTGTTTTTTTCTTCTTCACTGCGGCCATCAATACAGCCAGCTAAGCACAAAATCAAAATACACAACCATCGTTTCATATTGCTACCTTTGCTAATTGAGTTTGAGCAAATTAAATTATCTAAGTGCTTTAATAGCATAAACTAACAGTGTTTAACATAAATATAGCGTTAATTATCAAATCTGGCAAGTATAAGATGTTTGATTTATATCACTAAACAGATAAAAAACAACAGAAAGCAATTGTTTAAAATTTTATAATAGGCAATTGCTGTCTAATGGCTATTTTACAAACAAATATGCCTGAAACTAGCAATATTATGGCAATTAATCTAATGTCATTATTAAAGCAGATAGTAAGTCTTGCTGGTTAATTAACGACTTTACTGTGTTGATGAATATAATCCAAAATACGATTATTGTTTTCAATAAAGCCTTGGACAATTTCCGGATGATCCAGCAGGCTTTCATTATGTTTATAGATATCAATCAAAGCATCAGCAAAATACCATTGATTTGGCGATGGTTTATGCTTACCATGCAGATATCTTGAGGAATACACGGTATACCCTAAGCCAAATTCCTTATCCAGTACGGAATGAATATCAGTCTGATGAGGGTAGGAGTCGCTTTCATCCTTTGCATCAAATGGCCAGAATTCAATGCTGATATCTTGCTGATTTTTATCAGATTGATTAGCGAATATAGCTAGTTTTCCCGCAATGCCAGCACGGTACAGTGCTTGATTATTTCGTTCTTCTTTTACTGAAAATCGGTAGTATTGCTGTTTTAACCAGTAATTACCATATTCCAATTTGCTTTCGCTTGTTTGGGTAAATAATGGTCGTATACCTATGCCAGAGATTGGCTTGGAAAAATCAGGGCATTGATGTAGTGCTTCTTCATCATTGGGAAAACCGGAGAAAGTAGGTAGTTGATACATAATGCTAACCGCTTTCTCTTCAACTTTTCCATCAACAATTTTATTTTTCAAGTTAGGCCCAAAAAAACAGCGCGGTAGAGTAATCGCCAGTTTTTTGCTTGAAACCTTGGAAGGAATCAAAACCGTAATTTCAGTGGTATCTTTCATTGCTAATTTATCCTGTAATTGCTTGTTTTTTTCTTCTTCACTGCGACCATCAATACAGCCAGCTAAGCACAGAATTAAAATACACAGCCATCGTTTCATTTTAAAACCTTTAAATTTAATTATTTAAAATTGATTATTGGCAATCGTAACTTAATAGCTATTTTCTTAAGAAATCTGCTAAAAATGAGCAATATTATGCTAAACAGGCACGATATTATTATTAAAGCAGTATGCAACTGCTCCTTAGTCAACGACCTTACTGTGTTGGTGAATATAATCCAGAATACGATTATTGTTTTCAATAAAGCCTTGGACAATTTCCGGATGATCCAGCAGGCTTTCATTATGTTTATAGATATCAATCAAAGCATCAGCAAAATACCATTGATTTGGCGATGGTTTATGCTTACCATGCAGATATCTTGAGGAATACACGGTATACCCTAAGCCAAATTCCTTATCCAGTACGGAATGAATATCAGTCTGATGAGGGTAGGAGTCGCTTTCATCCTTTGCATCAAATGGCCAGAATTCAATGCTGATATCTTGCTGATTTTTATCAGATTGATTAGCGAATATAGCTAGTTTTCCCGCAATGCCAGCACGGTACAGTGCTTGATTATTTCGTTCTTCTTTTACTGAAAATCGGTAGTATTGCTGTTTTAACCAGTAATTACCATATTCCAATTTGCTTTCGCTTGTTTGGGTAAATAATGGTCGTATACCTATGCCAGAGATTGGCTTGGAAAAATCAGGGCATTGATGTAGTGCTTCTTCATCATTGGGAAAACCGGAGAAAGTAGGTAGTTGATACATAATGCTAACCGCTTTCTCTTCAACTTTTCCATCAACAATTTTATTTTTCAAGTTAGGCCCAAAAAAACAGCGCGGTAGAGTAATCGCCAGTTTTTTGCTTGAAACCTTGGAAGGAATCAAAACCGTAATTTCAGTGGTATCTTTCATTGCTAATTTATCCTGTAATTGCTTGTTTTTTTCTTCTTCACTGCGACCATCAATACAGCCAGCTAAGCACAGAATTAAAATACACAGCCATCGTTTCATTTTAAAACCTTTAAATTTAATTATTTAAAATTGATTATTGGCAATCGTAACTTAATAGCTATTTTCTTAAGAAATCTGCTAAAAATGAGCAATATTATGCTAAACAGGCACGATATTATTATTAAAGCAGTATGCAACTGCTCCTTAGTCAACGACCTTACTGTGTTGGTGAATATAATCCAGAATACGATTATTGTTTTCAATAAAGCCTTGGACAATTTCCGGATGATCCAGCAGGCTTTCATTATGTTTATAGATATCAATCAAAGCATCAGCAAAATACCATTGATTTGGCGATGGTTTATGCTTACCATGCAGATATCTTGAGGAATACACGGTATACCCTAAGCCAAATTCCTTATCCAGTACGGAATGAATATCAGTCTGATGAGGGTAGGAGTCGCTTTCATCCTTTGCATCAAATGGCCAGAATTCAATGCTGATATCTTGCTGATTTTTATCAGATTGATTAGCGAATATAGCTAGTTTTCCCGCAATGCCAGCACGGTACAGTGCTTGATTATTTCGTTCTTCTTTTACTGAAAATCGGTAGTATTGCTGTTTTAACCAGTAATTACCATATTCCAATTTGCTTTCGCTTGTTTGGGTAAATAATGGTCGTATACCTATGCCAGAGATTGGCTTGGAAAAATCAGGGCATTGATGTAGTGCTTCTTCATCATTGGGAAAACCGGAGAAAGTAGGTAGTTGATACATAATGCTAACCGCTTTCTCTTCAACTTTTCCATCAACAATTTTATTTTTCAAGTTAGGCCCAAAAAAACAGCGCGGTAGAGTAATCGCCAGTTTTTTGCTTGAAACCTTGGAAGGAATCAAAACCGTAATTTCAGTGGTATCTTTCATTGCTAATTTATCCTGTAATTGCTTGTTTTTTTCTTCTTCACTGCGACCATCAATACAGCCAGCTAAGCACAGAATTAAAATACACAGCCATCGTTTCATTTTAAAACCTTTAAATTTAATTATTTAAAATTGATTATTGGCAATCGTAACTTAATAGCTATTTTCTTAAGAAATCTGCTAAAAATGAGCAATATTATGCTAAACAGGCACGATATTATTATTAAAGCAGTATGCAACTGCTCCTTAGTCAACGACCTTACTGTGTTGGTGAATATAATCCAGAATACGATTATTGTTTTCAATAAAGCCTTGGACAATTTCCGGATGATCCAGCAGGCTTTCATTATGTTTATAGATATCAATCAAAGCATCAGCAAAATACCATTGATTTGGCGATGGTTTATGCTTACCATGCAGATATCTTGAGGAATACACGGTATACCCTAAGCCAAATTCCTTATCCAGTACGGAATGAATATCAGTCTGATGAGGGTAGGAGTCGCTTTCATCCTTTGCATCAAATGGCCAGAATTCAATGCTGATATCTTGCTGATTTTTATCAGATTGATTAGCGAATATAGCTAGTTTTCCCGCAATGCCAGCACGGTACAGTGCTTGATTATTTCGTTCTTCTTTTACTGAAAATCGGTAGTATTGCTGTTTTAACCAGTAATTACCATATTCCAATTTGCTTTCGCTTGTTTGGGTAAATAATGGTCGTATACCTATGCCAGAGATTGGCTTGGAAAAATCAGGGCATTGATGTAGTGCTTCTTCATCATTGGGAAAACCGGAGAAAGTAGGTAGTTGATACATAATGCTAACCGCTTTCTCTTCAACTTTTCCATCAACAATTTTATTTTTCAAGTTAGGCCCAAAAAAACAGCGCGGTAGAGTAATCGCCAGTTTTTTGCTTGAAACCTTGGAAGGAATCAAAACCGTAATTTCAGTGGTATCTTTCATTGCTAATTTATCCTGTAATTGCTTGTTTTTTTCTTCTTCACTGCGGCCGTCAATACAGCCAGCTAAGCATAAAATCAAAATACACAGCCATCGTTTCATCTTGCTACCTTTGTGAATTAAATTTCAGTCGATTGAATAGTGCTTCAGGTGTTTTAATAGCGTAAATTAATAGTATTTAACTGTAATATATCGTTAATTTTTAAGTATGGCAAGTACAAAATGCTTTGATTTATATAAATAAATCGATAGGTTTTAATTACAAATTAATGATTTGAAATTAATTATTGGCGATCGCAGTTGAATCGCTATTTTCTCAAGAAATCTGCTAAAAATGAGCAATATTATTCTAAACAGGCACGATTTTATTATTAAAGCAGTATGCAATTGCCCCTTAGTTAACGACTTTACTATGCTGGTGAATATAACCCAGAATAGGGTTGTTGTTTTTGATAAAGTCTTGCACACTTTCCGAATAATCAAGCAGGCTTTTATTATGGTTATAACAGGTATAAGCGGAAATAGTAGGGTGTAAATTATGCATTACAATAGTGAGCTGGTGAATGTGTTCATAACTGGGCAATGGAGGCGAAGGCTATGCATCAAGCCTGATATGTGCTGGAATGATTTCTGGGGGTGATTACGGTGAGTGTGGGGAGGCTAAAGCTGCTAACTTAGCTAAATTAGATATTTGGCTTGAGATATTTATAGATTTGAAGCCAAATTGCTTGGTTTCTTTGTTGGTTTAAGCCATTTGATAATTTATGCTACATTGAGGTATGCAGTTTCTAAATCTGTATAAGTATTATTATTTTGTGGGTAATAAATATGCTTGTTTGATAGTGCTATTTGTTGCAGGTTTAGCTACAAATATTTTTAGTTAGGCATGATAAGGCCAGATTGGTAAAGGTGGCTTGGGTGTTATATGTTTCCCAATTAGTCTTACAATCTGGCCTGTTACTGGTTGGCGTAAAATAATTATTAATTAGCCAATGAAATATCCCGCCGTCTGAATATCAGCACAGCTATCAGAAAGAAAATACATCCATAGACAATATCGGCTAGTAAGGCTATATAGAATTCATTATGAATAGGATTTTCAATTGCATCTTTCATTAAATCAAATAAATAGCTATTTATATTTAAAGGGCATAATTTATATAGCCATCCGTCTGTTGGTAGGTCAAGATAAATTAAATTGATTAACGCCCACAGACCAGCAGCAAAGAAATAATACACAATACAGCAACCGGTAACAAAGGCAGGGCTGCTGGTCAAAGAAGAAAGCATTAGTGCAAATGCAGTAAAAAATACTGTAATCCCTAATATGTATAGGCTACATATTTTAGTATATTTTATTATTATACTAAGTTCTGGCAAATGGTGTAGTGTTAGTAACTGTAATAATAAAGTGATGATTACAAATATAATCAGCATCACTGGCATTAATATTGTTATTGCTCCAATTTTTGCCAGTAGTATTTTGTAACGTTGATAAGGACGTGTGAGGATAAATTTAATTGTACCCTTGGATATTTCTGAGCTCAGAATATTGGAAGCATAAATAATAGCGATAAAATTGATAAAATAGTAGCAAATACTTATGCCATAAAAAAATGCCTTGTTACAATCTGCAACGGAAAGTGAGTGCGTTGTCTTCGAAAATATAAAACCTATAGTGCTAAAATAAATAATTAATATAATCAGTAATATCAGTGGTATGATAATTACGCTGCGGACGTTGAATAGGTATTTACGCCATTCATTAATCAGTAATTTCATTGGTTAACCCTTTTTTGATTATCGCTATTGATGGTATCGAGGAAGGAGTCTTCCAGAGAGTAATGTGTAAGTTTTAGGCCAATTAAGGGAATATTGTTTTCAATCAGCAGTTTGGCAATTTTTGCACGTGGGTCGTGATCATTCTGGTTAATTGTGATTTCAAGGCTATTGAGCTGGTTGGTAACCTGATATCCATTTTGCTGTAGTATTTTTTCTGCCAGTAATACATCGCCATCTACTTCTATAGAAATAAGATTATTAGATTTACTGAGGAAATCTGCCATTGTGCCTGTGTATATTTGCCTGCCGTGGTTGACGATAATGATATCGTTAACGATTTCTTGTAGCTCGGAGAGAAGATGGCTGGAAATGATGATGCTGTTTCCATTGCAGATAAAGTTTTTCATCAGGTTGCGGAAGTCTTTCATTCCCTCTGGGTCGAGGCCATTCATGGGTTCATCCAGAATTAATACTTTGGGCTGATGGATGGTGGCATTTGCTACCCCTAATCTTTGCCTCATGCCTAAAGAATAGCCTTTAACTTTTTGATGCTCAGCACCTTTTAGGCCGGTAGTGGCTAGGGTATGCATTATTTTGTTTTTGCTGATTGGCTGGCGGCTCATATCAGCAAATACCTGTAGATTATTAAAACCGGACATATAGTTATAAAACTCAGGGTTTTCAATTATGGTACCCAGATTGAATGCTGCCTGTTCGTGGTCTTGTTGGATATTATGGCCACAAATTTTAATTTCTCCTGAAGAGGGAAACATTAAACCTGTGAGCATTTTCAGCATGGTGGTTTTGCCGGCACCATTGGGGCCAATGAAGCCCATTATTCTGCCGGGTGCAATTTTAAATGAGATGTTATCCAAAATTTGCCGGCTTTTGATTTTTTTGGAAACATTTGTTACTTCAATCAGATAATCGGTATTTCCCACGATAAACCTTTCTTATTTTCTGGTTTGATGTAAATCGTTTTGTTGCTGTGTGATTAAATGCATTGTATACCTCTATATATAAAAATAAAAATTTATGTTGTTTTACCAATAATATAATCAATAAGATTTAAGTAAACATATTTTAACAATCATGCTGGGCAATTGTCTATGGGTGGATGTTATTGGGTAGTTAAAGTTGTATCTTTTGTATATATATTGCTGTTTTGATTGGTATTTTATGTTATCTTCCAGTAGGTTGTGTTGTTATTTATCGGGGTATGCTTTTTTAAAGTTTTTATAGAGCCTGAAATCTAGCAGTTGTTTTATTATCTGGAAATTATTTTTTATCTCTTTGGTGATGCTAAGGGTAGAACTTTATTTTTCTGTCTATGCGCTATTCATTATTTTAGTATTTAATATATATATGTGTTGTTCTTTAATCCGCTATTGTATTCTTGGTGGATTTTGATGGTTATTTTGGGTTTTATGGCTTAATTGGTCGCTAATAATTTGACAGTCTGGAAATAAGATTGATGAAAATACGGTGGATAATGGAATCTGTATTCTATGCTTTCTTTTTTGTTATTTATTTTTGATAAATGGTGGCGATTTTTGGTTTTGCTCTTTTCTGTAATTATGTTCTGGATTTTGAGTTTTTAATCCTGCTCATTTGTTTCTGTTTATTATTGCTGCGCAGAAGTTTTTATAATTTGCTGCTTGTTCTGGAGTGTTTATTTGTCTTTTTAGTTGTTAAAAGTATTGATATGTTTTTTATTCGTGTTGAGTGCATTGTTAATTATTTGGGTTGGGCAGGTTTGTATTATTTTTATATATAAAAGTTGATTCGATGTGTATGGGGTTTTCGGTTGTTTTTATTGGTGCTGGCTGGTTTTCTAAAAGATAGTGGCTATTGTCTTTATCAGTACTATTGCTGAATGGGGGAGCTATTTGTTTAAGGCTGATGATTCTGTTGTTTGCTGGTCTGGCTGCTGTAGCAGCTATGGCTAAGTTGAGGTTATTGGTTTTGGTTGTTAATAAAAAAGCACAGCAGAAGCTGTGCTTTTTTATATTATTTTGGCGCGGCGGACGGGGCTCGAACCCGCGACCCCCGGCGTGACAGGCCGGTACTCTAACCAACTGAGCTACCACCGCGCAAGTTTCATGCTAGGCATAAAACAGTAAACTGGTGGGTGATGACGGAGTCGAACCGCCGACATTCTGCTTGTAAGGCAGACGCTCTACCAACTGAGCTAATCACCCGTGCTTTGGAAAGTCGGTATTAAACCAGATATGCTGTCTGCTGGCAAGTGCTGATTGTGAAAAAATTAGCTTGTTCCTTGTAGTGACCAGTTTTCAAAGAGAATTACTTTGTCTCTGAGACCCAATACTACTAGTGTATCGGAGGATTTGAAGCGGAAATCCGGTGCAAATTCGCGTAGCTGGTGTGCGTTGCGGCGTACGGAGAGTAGTTTGATGTTCAGTTTGTCCAGCGGCAGTTCGTTGATGCTTTTGCCCACTAGGAAGGCATCTGGTGGCAGGGTGAAAGCCTGACGGTAGTAATGTACATTTTCATCAGAAATTTCGTCATCACTGCCAGCAAACAAGCCTTCAAGTTCTTGATAGCGGTTTTGGCGGATACGCTGCATGATCTGATAGACTTCATCAAATGGTCTGCCTGAGCTTAGCAGTGCTTCGCTGGCCAGTGTGAGGCTGGATTCTTTTTCGTCGGAAACGATGTCGTCTGCACCTATTTCGGTGAGGGTGGAGATGTTGTCATCGCTGGTGACGCGTACGATTACTGGCATGGTGGGGGCAATCAGCATGATGTTGCTGAGGATGTGTTTGGCCTCGGTCATGTCGTTGATGGTGATGAGTACGGTATTGGCGCGTTTTAATCCGGCTGCCTGTAATACTTCCTGTCTTTTGGCGTCTCCGAATGTAACTGGTTCTCCGGCTGCTTTGGCGGTAGCCACGCGTTCTGCATCTAGATCGATGGCGTAGTATGGTGTTTCTTCCTGTTGCAGGATGCGGGCTATGCTCTGGCCACAGCGACCGAAGCCGATAATGAGGATATGGTCGGATTTGCTCATGGTATCCACCAGTATGCTCTGTAAGTCGACTGCTTGTTCGTCCCAGCTGCGTTTAACCAGTAGTTTGGCAATTTTATCGGCACTTTTCATGATGAAGGGTGCCAGTACCATGGAAAGCAGGATGGCGGCAATGGTTGCCTGTTGCAGCTCAAGTGAAACTAGTTTGAGCGCACCGCTGATTGCCAGCATGACAAAGCCGAATTCACCACCTTGTGCCAGATACAGTGCAGTTTTGATGTTGTCGCTGATGTTTTCTTTCATGTAGCGACAAATACCATAGAGTACCAGTGCTTTGAGGATGATCAGTAATGCGCACAGTGACAGTATGGTTAACCAGCTGGACTGCAATACTTGTATGTTGAGTTTCATGCCGATGGTAATGAAGAAAAAGCCAAGCAGGATGTCGCGGAAAGGTCGGATGTCGTCTTCTACCTGATAGCGATATTCTGTTTCGGAAATCAACATGCCGGCAACGAAGGCGCCCAGTGCCAGTGACAGGCCAGCTAGCTGGGTGAGGTAGGCAACGCCCAGTGTGACCAGTAATACGTTAATCATGAACAGTTCGCTGGATTTGGTGCGCGCAATCAGGCGGAACCATGTCGGCATGATTTTGCCACCAACCACCAGTAATAGGCCAAGTGCCAGTATCATGGTTAGCAGGGCTTTGCCCATTTGTAATATCAGGCCGTCACTGCTGTGTGCCAGTGCGGGAAACAGAATCATTAGTGGTACGACGGCAATGTCCTGCATCAGTAATACGCCCATGATCATGTGGCCGTAGTGTTGCCCCAGTTCATTTTTTTCTACCATGATACGGCTGACGATGGCGGTAGAGGACATGGTCATGGCGGCGGCGAGGGTAAATGCCCATGTGAGCTGGATACCCATGATGCCCAAGATGATGAAAAGAGCTGTTAGGGTGAGTGCAACCTGTAACCCGCCTAATCCGAGTACCAGCCGGCGCATGGCTTTAAGTTTGCCAATGGAAAATTCCAGTCCGATGCTGAACATGAGGAAGGTGATGCCGATTTCGCCGATGAATTCGGTGGCATGGTTCTGGTTGATTAAATGCAGCCAACCCGGGCCGGCAATGAAGCCAACTACGAGGTAGCCGAGCATGGCAGGGATGTGCAGACGGCGACAGATGATGGCAGCTAAAACAGCTACCAATAGGATCATCACGACAGGACCAAGAGAAATATGCATAATATGTTGATTTTATTTAATTAAAATTTTATTATCATATTTTAACATAGATACTTTAGCTTGTGCGGACTTATCTTTGGTAAGACTGTTTTTTTTTGATGCAGATTATTGTAAATAGTTACGCAATTGTTTCAGTGCTGCCCATGCTGTGGCTTTTAGGTGGCTCTGGCGCAGTAAGCGTGCCGGATGAGGGGATATGACGTATGGGATGTTATGCAGGTTCTGTGCTAGGGTGTTCTGGTCGAGCTGGCTGAATATCTGCCCTAGTAGGAGGATAGCTTGTGGTCTGATGTGCTGGATTTGTGCATTCAGGTAGGGCAGACATGCGCGCATGTGCTCGGCTGAGATGCGCAGGCTGACGTTGGGCGCACACTTGACTTGGCTGGTATAGAAAACTTCTTCGGCTGTGATATTGATGGCAGCCAGCATGTTGTTGAGTAGCTTGCCTACTTCTCCGCTGAAAAGTTGCTGGCTGCTGTCGTCTGGTGGTGCCGGATTGGAGCTGACCACCAGCAGACGTGCGTTGATTGCGCCGTAACCGGGCAGGGGAGTGCAGCGTTCCTGATGCAGATTGCAGCGGGTACAGGTTGGCAGTGTGCTGGGTATGGTGTCAAAACTGATGTTCAGTTCGTCTGCGATGGGGTTTAGGCTGCTGCTGTCGCTGCTTTCGTCTGTGTTTTTTTGTGCTACAGGTAGGGCAGCAGGCGCGCGCTGGCTGATGATTTGTTGTAAGGCGGCACGGTGACGGTTGACTGGTTGGGTTATGTGGGCATCAGTTGTAGACGGCGATTTGCCCGTGCTGACGGGTACGGTTTGGTGTGCGGGTGTTGCTTCGCTGTCTGTTTCGGTATTTTTTCCGGCTGTTGCTGGAATGATCAGATGAGCACTCTGTGATAACCACATGGGCCCGAGTCCCATGGCTTCGTGTAGGTAGAGATAGCGGCTGTCTAGCATGGTTTTTCCATTAGCACGGCATCTTCGCCATTGTGATAATAGTTTTTGCGCAGGCCACAACGTTGAAAACCGTTGTGTTTGTATAATTGTAATGCGCCGTAATTGCTGGCGCGAACTTCGAGCAGGATGCGGTTAATGTGGTGCTGCTGTGCCCACTGAAATAAATGTTCTAGTAATTGCTGAGCATACCCTTGTCGTCTGTGTGCCGGATGGGTATTGAGTAGATGGATTTCTGCTTCATCTGGTAATTTTTGCCAGACCAGCATGGCGATAATTCCGTGTTCAGGCTGGTCGATTACCCACACGGGCTGTAGCGTATTAATGCTGCTGCTAAGTTGTGCTGCCGACCATGGTGAGGGGTTGCACTGTTGTTCCAGTTCTTGTAAAGCGGGAATGTCGGTAAGAATGGCGTTGCGGATATTCATGCGGTCTGATTCGCAGCGCGTCTGGCTGCCTGTTCGGTGGCGGTTAGCGCAATTTTGTTGCGTACGTAAAGCAGGCTGGCATGGGCAGCATCGGTAGGGGCGTAACGGCCGGATAAGGCCAGTTGGGCATATTGCTGTGCGCCCGGCATAAGATTCTGCCCTGAAACTGGTAAGGTGATATCCAGTGCATAGGCGTTGCCAACGCCGCTAGCGGTATGTTGGCCAGCTGGCAGTCTGATGTTGTCGGCAGAATCGACTTGATAATCACTTAAGCGTTTATGATTCCGGGTGTCATACCAGGCAAAGAATAGTTCGTTCATGCGTGCATCTGTTGCGGCTAGTACGCAGGGTTGGTCTGGAGCCAGTGCAGCTACGGCGTCCAGACAGGGAATGCCAATTAGGGGTAGGTTATTTGGCAGTGCCAGACCGGTAGCTACGCCCAGTCCGATACGTAATCCGGTAAATGCTCCCGGCCCTTGAGCGTATACTATGGCATTCAGTTGCGCCAGTTTGAGGTTGGCTGTGTCTAATAATTGCTGAATACGCGGTAGTATCAGTTCGGATTGTTTTGCACCCACTGCTTCGTAAATGCTGTGGGTGTGCCCGTTCTGATGAAGTCCCAGTGACAGGTAGTTGGTGCTTGTATCGATTATAAGCAGGCGCGAGTCGGAGCTAATCATGGTGTGCCAATATGTTCAGTTAGGTTGGATTATACCTTTTTATGGTTCTTGTTTTTAGTTCTGTTGCTGCTTTGATGGTAAAGGTGAAAATTATATTTGCTGATTCGGGGTGATTCTTTAATAAGTAATTGTTTATGTTGTTGTGGCTGCTGCTGATGGTGCATATTGGTTTGTACTTTTGCAGGGGTAATGTTAAGTTAGTTGTTATGTTGGCTGTATAGGGATGGATGTTGTCTGTGACTGATTTGTATGTGGGGCGCTTTGCTCCCAGTCCTACTGGTTTATTGCATATTGGTTCGCTATTAACTGCGGTGGCATCTTATCTGGATGCGCGTAGCCGGCATGGCCGCTGGCTGGTACGTATGGAGGATTTGGATCCGCCGCGGGAAATGCCCGGTGCAGCCGCGGCTATTCTGTCTACACTGGAGGCTTTTGCGCTGCATTGGGATGGAGAGGTGGTCTATCAGAGCAGGCGCTATCATTTGTATGCGGCGGCGCTGGCGCAGTTACGTGCACATGAGTTGGTTTATCCGTGTTATTGCAGCCGTAAAACTGTGCAGGCCGAAGCGCGTGGTATGGGTGTGGATGGGGTTGTTTATGGTGGGCGTTGTGCATCGCTGAGTACGGATACATGCTTGTGTGCTGATAAAATGCCGGCGTGGCGTTTGCGGGTAGGGTCTGAGTTAATCAGTTTTCTGGATGCGGTACAGGGCTGGCAGCAGCAGTGTCTGGCCAGTGATGTGGGTGATTTTGTTTTGTTACGTGCTGATGGTTTCTGGGCATATCAGCTGGCGGTGGTGGTGGATGATGCTGCGCAGGGTATTAATCATGTTGTGCGCGGGCAGGATTTGCTGGTGTCGACACCGCGCCAGATTTATTTACAGCAGTTACTGGGTTTGCCTCAACCCACATATGCTCATTTGCCACTGTTGACTAATGCGTTGGGGCAGAAGTGGTCGAAACAGACGCAGGCACCCGCATTGGATCTGCACAGACGTGAGGCTTTGTTGCGGCAGGTTCTGGCTTATCTGGGGCTGCCACAGGCGCCACAGGTGGATAGTCTGGCTGATTTGCTTGGCTGGGCAGTGCAGCACTGGCAGCTTGAGCGGGTTTTACCACAGGCAATTGTGGCTGTTCAGTAGTTATGAGCAGAATGTTTTTTGATGATTTTATGCAAAGGGAGAAGCAGGTTGGCTAGACAGAATGTACAAGCCTCTGTGCCGCGGTCTTATCTGCGTTTATGGCAAAAGCAGCAACGCCGTTCATTCCTGTTGGCATGGATGCTGATGATTACGGTGGCGATACTGATTATTGTACAAAGTGCACTATTGGCCAATCTGTTTGCTCGGTGGCTCAATGGTGAGGGTGTGACTGCGGCATTACGTCAGTTTTTACCGGTTTTGCTGTTTTGCTGGTTGTTACGGCCGTTGTTGAGTTATGTTAAGGAACGGTTGTTGTTGCGTGCCAGTATGTCGATTCGGCTGCATTTGCGCAGCCGGTTATTAAAAGCACTTGCTTTTCTGGGGCCGGAACGCAGCCAGTACGGTAGTGATGGTGCGTTGTCAACGCTGGTGCTGGAACAGGTGGATGCTCTGGATGGCTATTTCAGCCGATATGTGCTGCAACAGCAACTGGCTGCATTGATGCCGTTACTGATTGCTGCGGCAACTTGTTTTTATAGTCCGTTTGCTGCTGTTCTGTTATTGCTGACTGCACCACTGGTGCCGGTTTTCATGATTTTGCTGGGGCAGGCTGCTGCACGCAAAAACCGGGCTCAGTTATCTGCTTTGGCGGCTTTAAGCGGGCGTTTTCTGGATTTGTTACGCGGTTTGCCAACTTTACGCCGTTTAGGCGCACAGCTACAGGCTCAGCAGGCCATTGATTCGGCTGCCGAGTCTTATCGTATGCGTACGATGGCCGTACTGCGTCTGGCTTTTCTGTCTACAGCGGTACTGGAATTGTTTGCATCGCTGGCAATTGCGCTGGTAGCGGTTTATCTGGGATTAGGTCTGTTGGGGGTGTTGCCGTGGGCCAATGGTCAGATTCCGGTACCTTATCAGGGTGCGCTGTTTATTTTGTTGCTTGCACCAGAATTTTATGCACCGCTGCGCCAGCTCGGAGCTGATTATCATGATAAGGCGAAAGCTGAGGCGGCAGCAGAGGCGTTGATTCCTTTATATGAGGTGGTAAATAGTGTGGCTGCTGTGCCTGCTAAAATGGATTTTGTGTTACAGACTCCACCGTGTTTGCGGGCAGAAAATCTGGTGGTGTACGGACGAGATAAGCGTATTCGTTTGCCACAATTCAGTTTTAATGTGCAAACCGGCGAACGTGTTTTGCTCAGTGGGGCAAGTGGCTGTGGTAAATCGAGTCTGTTGCAGGCTTTGCTGGGGTTTGCGCCTTATTCTGGTACTGTGTGGATTAATCAGCATAATTATGCTGATCTGAATCTGCCGCTGTTGCGGCAGTCGGTAGCTTATCTGGCGCAGATGCCGCCGATTTTGCCATTATCAATTGCTGAAAATTTACGTCTGGCTAATGCTGATGCCACTGATAAGCAGTTGCAGCAGGTCTTGCAGCAGGTAGGACTATGGACACTGGTGCAGGGTTTACCTAAACAGATGGCTACTTTACTGGGGGAACGTGGCCGTGGATTGTCTGGTGGTCAGTTGCAGCGGCTGGCTCTGGCGCAGATGCTGTTGCGCAATGCGCCACTGTGGCTGCTGGATGAACCAACGGCTCATCTGGATGCGCAGACTGCGGCGGACATTATGCAGCTGCTGGCGCGTTTGAGTGTTGGTAAAACGGTGCTGCTGGTGAGTCATGATGTCAGTTATGCGGGGTGGGTAGATCGAGAGATTGTGTTGTCTGGCCATCAGGAGCAATTATGATGAAACATTACCATTTGTTGTGGTCGGGACAGCAATTAAAATTATCGAATCTTTTATTGAGCCGCAAAGGTGTCTGGATGCTGGCGTGGCTTCTGGGGCAGGCAACGGCTATTGCCAGTATTGCTTTGCTGGCTTTATCAGGCTGGTTTATTACAGCTGCCGGGCTGGCGGGGGTGGTGAATCTGGCAACAGCCTATACGTTTAATTATTTTACGCCCGCTGGGGTAATCCGTTTGCTGGCCATTGTGCGAACGGCCGGTCGCTATGGTGAGCGTCTGGGATCGCATGATGCGGTGCTGGGTTTGCTGGCAGATTTGCGCAGTAGTCTGTTTGCGCGTCTGGCTACAGGTAAACAGCAGCAATCGGCATCTTTACGCCAGATGCACCGTTTGCTCAGTGATATTGAACTTCTTAATAACTGGCCGCTGAGTGTGGTTTTGCCATGGTTATGGGCACTCATTATGCTGCTGTGCATTCTTGGTTTAACTTCAATTGTGGCCAATGGGTTGCTGGCGTTGTATCTGGGTATTCCTTTATTGCTGGCAACAGTGCTTATTCCTGCTATGGCCGTCTGGTACGGGCAAAGCTGGGGTAGGCAGCAGGCTGCGCAAGCTGAGCAACGACGTTCAGCTTTGCTGCAACCGCTGGAAGCGTTAACTGCGCTATTACAGTGGCAGCAATGGCCGCGTTTTGCTACTGCTTTTCTTGCTGAAGACCGGATTTATGTTCATGAACAGTTACGCCAGCAGCAACTGGCGGGTAAGGTAGTGCTATTACAGCAGGTATGTCTGGCTGTAGCAGCAGCAATGCTGCTGTGGCTGGGGAGCACGCTGTCAGGCAATGGCACTTTATCTGTTGCGATGTTACTGGCCTTATTGCTGGCTGTGTTTGGCTTTGCGGAATTGGTGCTGGTACTGGGTATGAATATGATGACATATGGTTTGTGCCGGGCTGCGTGTGTGCGACTGAATGCTATTGTGCCGGAACAGACATTGGAGGAATGCGCCAAACAGGTCTTACCGGTACGATTGCATTTGCAGGCGCGGGGAATATCTGCGCGCTGGCCGGATGCGTTGAATGGTGCTGAAAATGTTAATTTTGATGTAATTAATGGTGATATTCTGCTGTTACAGGGCGCATCGGGCGCAGGGAAGTCAACACTATTGTCTGTGTTGGCGGATGAGCTGCAACCTGTAAGTGGCAAGCTGTATTGTAATCAGCAGACATTTTCAGCATGGCAATGGCAGGGACAGATAGCCTATCTGGCACAGCAGCTGGATATATTTGATTTGACTTTGGCCGAAAATCTGCGTTTGGGTAAAGCAGAGGCTACGGATGATGAGTTATGGGCGGTATTAACTGATGTCGGGCTGGCTGTATGGGCTGAGAATCAGCCTGAAAAACTGGATACGCCCTTGGGTGAATATGGTGCAGCGGTGTCGGGTGGGCAGGCGCGGAGGATTGCTCTGGCGCGTTTATTGCTGCGCCCTTATGCGCTAATGATTCTGGATGAGCCTTTTGCTGGTATCGATGAGCACACTCAAATGGCACTGGCATCGATGCTCAGGCGGCATCAGCAGCATGGGATTCTGATTGTGGCCAGTCATCAGCTTAATCCATGGCCGGATGCGCAAGTACTGCATATAGGTGGAAACTGACTTTGATAAATTGTTAGCTGATGTAATTTTTATTATGGTGATGGCATGTTTATTTTTGATAAGGAAATATTATTTGATGTAAATCAAGTTTATGTTGTGCAGATAAAATTCATTGTTTTATAATTAATACTTCTATGTATGTAGAATTTATGTTGTTAATGCAAAAGTTTAGTTGTTTATCTGTAATGTAAGTTTCATTTATCTTAATTTTTGCTTTTTTTGATGTAAGTTTAAATATATTCGTATCAGGAAATTTTTATTTTAAGTTTAAAATTTCTGATTTGTTATAGTACATTTTGTTCTATGTAATCAGGATAATATTTTAACTGGTGCTATTAAGAACTGAATAAAAATTTATTAATATAAATATAGGGAACAAAGCTATGGATTTGGTAGAACTGTCTAGGTTGCAGTTTGCACTGGTCGCGCTTTATCACTTTTTGTTTGTACCGCTGACACTAGGGATGACATGGATTCTGGTAATAATGGAGTCAGTCTATGTGTTAACCGGCAAGCAGATTTACAAGGATATGACGCGCTTTTGGGGTAAATTATTTGGTATTAATTTTGCTCTGGGGGTAACCACTGGGATTACAATGGAATTCCAGTTTGGTACTAACTGGTCGTATTACTCGCACTATGTCGGGGATATATTCGGTGCGCCACTGGCTATTGAAGGGCTGATGGCTTTTTTTCTGGAATCTACCTTTGTAGGTTTGTTCTTTTTTGCCTGGGATCGGTTAAGTCGCCCCGGTCATCTGATGGTTACTGTATTGATGGCTTTGGGCACCAATCTGTCTGCATTATGGATTCTGGTGGCCAATGGCTGGATGCAAGACCCGGTAGGCGCGCATTTCAACTTTGAATCCATGCGTATGGAAATGACTAGTTTTGCGGATATTTTCCTTAATGAGGTGGCGCAGAATAAGTTTGTGCATACGGTATCCGCTGGTTATGTAACCGGTGCGATTTTTGTGATGTCTATTTCTGCCTGGTATCTGTTAAAACGTCAGGATGTGGAATTTGCTAAGAAAAGCTTCCGTATCGCTGTTGCTTTTGGTATGGCGTCAATTCTGTCGGTGATTGTGCTTGGTGATGAGTCTGGCTATACAGTTGGTAAGTCGCAGCAAACTAAAATGGCTACGCTGGAGGCAATGTGGGAAACTGAACCAGCTCCGGCTTCATTTAATTTGATTGCTATACCAAATGAACAGGCAATGAAAAATGATTTTGCAGTTGAAATTCCGTGGGCAATGGGGCTGATTGGCACTCGGTCGCTGGATAAGCAGATTCCGGGGATTAAGGAAATTATTGTTGAAAATATTGAGCGTATCCGCAATGGTCGTGAGGCGGTAATTGCTCTGGAAGTGTTACGGAAAAATCGTACTGATGAACAGGCACAGGCCACTCTAAAAAAATATGGTAATGATCTGGGCTTTGGTCTGTTGTTGAAATCTTATGTACCGGATGTACGTCAGGCTACTGAAGCTGATATTGCTCATGCTGCACGAGAAACCATTCCACGTGTGACTCCGATGTTCTGGAGTTTCCGTATCATGGTATTGAGTGGCTTTTTGATGCTTTTATTGATGGCTGTGGCCTTTTATGCTTCGGTTAAAAATAATTTTGCTGAAAAACGCTGGTTGCTCAAGTGGACTTTCTGGAGTTTGCCATTGCCATGGCTGGCCTGTGAAGCTGGATGGTTTGTAGCAGAATATGGCCGCCAGCCATGGACAGTATATGGTGTATTACCAACCAATTTGTCTGTTTCTTCGTTAACTGCCGCCAATATCTGGGGATCAATTTTCGGGTTTGTAACGCTGTACACGATATTACTGATTGTGGAAATGTATCTTATGGTACGGTTTTCGCGTCAGGGGCCGGGCTCATTGGGCACGGGACGTTATGCCAATGAAGCTGAGCATTAGGAGTAGACTATGGAATTCTTGGATTATCCAGTATTGAAGTTCATTTGGTGGTTGTTGCTGGGGGTTCTGCTGATTGGTTTTGCCATTATGGACGGGCAGGATATGGGTGTAGGTGCTCTACTTCCATTTGTAGGCAGAAGCGATAATGAGCGCCGTGTGATTATTAATACGGTAGGCCCGCACTGGGATGGAAATCAGGTATGGTTTATTACCGGTGGTGGTGCTATTTTTGCCGCTTGGCCATATGCTTATGCCACCGCATTTTCCGGTTTCTACTGGGCAATGATGGCTGTGTTGTGGGCTTTGTTCTTCCGTCCGGTAGGTTTTGATTATCGCAGTAAAATTAATAATCCGCAGTGGCGCTCCTCTTGGGACTGGCTGCTGTTTGTCGGCAGTTTTGTGCCACCGCTGATTTTTGGTGTGGCATTTGGTAATCTGTTGCTTGGCGTACCGTTTCATTTTGATGATGATTTGCGTTCTTTCTATACCGGCACATTCTGGGGGCTGCTCAATCCATTCAGTCTGTTGTGTGGTGTGGTATCTGCTGCAATGATTATTTTCCATGGTGCAATTTATCTGGCTTTACGTACCGAAGATGTGGTGAGAGAACGGGCGCTGCGTGCCAGTACAATTGCATTAATTGTGGTGGTAGTAACGTTTTCGCTGGCCGGTATCTGGATTGATATGGGGATTAATGGATACACGATGGTAGCCGGAAGCTATTTACCAGCTGCTGCTCCGGATCCTCTGAATAAGCAGGTGGTTACTGCGGTTGGTTCATGGATGAAGAATTTTCAGCAATATCCGCTGTTACTGTTGATTCCAGTACTGGCATATGTAGGCTTTATTCTGGCATGGTTACTGGCGAAGAATGGTAAGAATTTTGTGGCATTCTGGTCTTCTGCACTTGGTCTGGCCGGGGTAATCGGTACAGCCGGTGTGGCGATGTTCCCTTTTATTATGCCCTCCAGTACAGACCTGCGTTCCAGCCTGACAGTGTGGGATGCCAGTTCCAGTGAATTTACTTTAACTGTGATGCTGGTGGCTGCAATTATTTTTGTGCCGATTGTGTTGTTTTATACCGGCTGGTGTTATCGGGTAATGCGCGGCAAGGTAACTGGCGAGCATATTCGCAAAAACGATCACAGTGCATATTAAAAATGGCTTTGCCTGCCAGTGCGCAGTGGCTGACAGGCAGAACACAAATCAAGGAGTTTTTTATGTGGTATTTCGCCTGGTGTTTGGGAATTGGCTTTGCCATACTTTTGGGAGTAGTAAATGCTTTGTGGGGTGAATATCAGCAGGACAGGGAAGCATCAGACCAGCAATCGCAATAACTGAAAATAGTTTGCAGGTTTAGTTTCAGCTGTATATATCCTGAATATTTGCTCAATTTAATGTTACTTTAGCTGGCTGTATACCATGAGTTGGTATACAGCTTTTTATGTGTAATTATAGTTATAATGAGTGTATTAATAACAATATTATGCTTTTGGTATGCTAATTTCTGCTGAGGTGAGGTAAGTTACAATAATTTTTCTGGAAAATCTTGCGCGTTTGCTTTAGTATATTTTGTGGTTTTTCTTTTAGGAAAGGAGCCCGATGAATAAATTGATACGAAATGGCTTGATGCTTTCTTTAGGGCTGTTGGTAGCGGTAAGCGCTGGCGCTAAGGATATTAAGATTGCAACTAATAATACTGCCTATGCACCAGAAGAAGTACAGAAACTGGCCAGCACCGCAGTGAAAATGGGTGTGAAACAACCCCTGAACATGAATCTGGCTGCCGGAAGTCTGACTGTATCTGGTAGCAGCAGTACCAGTTGTGTTATTAAGGTAGGTACAGCAAATACGCCACAAATAGCTGGTATTAGCTGTAAATAATATGATAAAAGGCTAATTGTGGCCTGAATGCTAAAAACTGACTAATCCGGTAGATTAGTCAGTTTTTATTTGTGGTTAAGACAATCTGGCAGTCGCTATGATAAATATGGATCTGTTGTGGCTGAGTATTTTAATACACGCCATTAAAGTGATTTGCTAGTCGATTCTGTGGTCTTATACTGTGGCTTTCTGGCTGAATGGTGTGGCTGTACAGCTAATCAGCTTTAAGCGGTACGGATTTACAGGCTATGTTAATGATGAGGAGTATTTTATGTGGTTAGGTACGGCAGCGGTTAATCTGGCTGTGGCTGTTATGCTAGGGGCATTCGGTGCGCATGGATTAAAGCATACGGCTAGTGCGCAGCAACTGCAATGGTGGTTTACGGCTACACAGTATTTTTTCTGGCATGCACTGGGCTTACTGGCATTGGGTGTACTGGCAAGAGTTATGCCGTCATTTGCGGTAAAAATGCCGTTTTGCCTGCTACAGCTGGGGCTGATTATTTTTTGTGGTTCGCTGTATCTGATGGCTTTAGGGTTACCACGCTGGTTGGGTGCGATTACTCCGGTGGGCGGGATATTAATGATTATTGGCTGGCTAATGTTGGCATGGCTGGCTTTTAAGCAGTAGTCATTTTCATTGATTCTGGCAGGAGGTATGCGATGTGTGGTTATATTCGCTCTATATGTTTTTGTCTGGTCCTGGCTGGCTTACTGGGTGGTTGTAATCATCCCTCGATCATGGCAGCCAAGGCTTCGGCTCGGCTAGGTAGCCAAAATGCAGTGCCGGTATCTTACCAGCAGGCGAGTAATTATTTTATTAAAAATACGGTAACTGAATCAGTACCACGGCATATTACTTCGGCAGAAGTGTTTGCCCGTTATTTTTCGGTGGCTGCAACCATGGGCGAAGCAGGGAAACCTACGCCGATTGATTTTACCACTCAGGACGTACTGGTATTTGATGTCGGAATAGTACAGCAACAATTGGATATCAGGCCATTGATTCTAAAACTTGTTCAAGACAGGCTGGTATTAAATCTACGTATCCGATCTGGTGCTGAGCTGGGTTATCAGATGCGAGCGTTTGTATTATTGATTGTGCCTAAAGGCTTACCTGATCGGGTTGAATTCAATGTACAAAGTGATTAGGCGCAATGGCTGTTGCTGTTTGTTATGATAAATTCGCAAAATTTTATTCTTTCAGCCGTTAAAAAGCAGTCTGTTATGACAGACTGCTTTTTAACTGGCAATTAGAAAGATTTATTTCTGACTTACAACCACCAGTTTGTGATTTACAAACTCTTTAATACCTAAATCACTCAGCTCACGTCCAAAACCAGAGCGTTTTACTCCGCCAAAGGGTAATTCGGCTACTGAATCACCAAAGCGGTTGATAAATACCATTCCGGTTTCGATTCGGGAGGCCAGT
The DNA here is from genome assembly GCF_024103505.1 of Snodgrassella sp. NCBI lineage: Bacteria > Pseudomonadati > Pseudomonadota > Betaproteobacteria > Neisseriales > Neisseriaceae > Snodgrassella > Snodgrassella sp. Next base: position 40,599 of record NZ_JAGGIJ010000003.1, on the reverse strand, counting down.
TTTTTTGCTCGCTCAATATCTTTAGAGAACACGGTGCCACCCAGACCAAAATGGGAATCATTGGCCAGAGCAATGGCTTGATCATCATTTTTAACCACATACAGTTGGGCTACCGGGCCAAAAAACTCTTCAAAATAGGCCGGATTGTCACGACTGATATCGGTAATCAGGGTAGGGGTGAAGAAGTTACCTTCGGCTGGCTGATTGCCACACAATACTTTAGCACCATGGGCGATGGCTGCATCAAGCTGTTTCTGCAAATTTTCTTTGCTTTTACGTGAGGAAAGTGGCGCCAGTGTAGTGTTTTCATCCAGCGGATCGCCCATTATGACTTTGGCAAAGCTGTCCTGTACAATTTGAATAAATTGCGGTGCTACTTTTTCGTGCACGATATAACGTTTTGCCGCGGTGCATACCTGTCCGGCGTTATATAGCCGGCCACCCACAGCGGTATGTGCCGCAGCTATTACATCTGCATCATCTGTCACTATGAATACATCATTGCCGCCCAGTTCCATAGTGGTTTTTTTCAGTTTGCTGCCGGCCTGTGCGGCCACAATGCTGCCAGCACTTTCGGAACCGGTTAGGGCAACACCCTGCACCCGTCTGTCGCTGATAATGGCGGCAATCTGGTCTGGGCTGACGAACAGGTTGGTATAGGTACCAGCCGGTGCATTGGCTTCGCGCAGTAAATCTTCTACCAGTTGCGCACACTGTGGTACATTGCTGGCATGTTTGGCTACTACCGGATTTCCTACTGCTATTGCTGGAGCAATGACGCGAATTAGTTGATAAATCGGAAAGTTCCACGGCTCGATAGCCAGAATAATGCCAATAGGATGATGTTCTACCCAGCCATCTCCTAGTTTGCTAGGATACGCTACTGGTTTGAGTAGGTCGGCAGCCTGTTCGGCATAGAATTGTACTATTTCGATGCAGTTGGCAATTTCGTTGCGACTTTCAATCAGAAGTTTACCCATATCCAGTGTGATGGTACGGGCAATTTTTTCCTGATGCAGAATCATAACATCTGCCAGACGGCGCAGTAATGCCTGTCTGTCGCTTATGTTTTCTGGTTGCGCCCATGCTGATTGGTACAAGGCATAAGCCTGATTCAGTGTATTTTCTATTTCAGTATCGGTGTGATTGCTGAACGTTTTAACCACTTCGTTGGTAAACGGATTGATAGTTTGGTAAGCCATATGCTGCTACTCCTTATAGATGTGATGGTAAGAATATTTTGTCTGTTAATAGGTGAGGCAGGGAAAACCTGTCATCTGGTTCAGGGGTATACGACTTTAGCGAAATAAGGAATAGAATCAGATATTAAAAATGATTGTACGGCAGTGATAAAGATTTTGCAAAGTGGCGTACGAGCCGTATAACAGACGGTGTGGGTTTGGCTAATAGTATGAATAAATTGGCCAGAATGTTGGTCTGGTTGGTCATAATATCTGTATCTACATGGCATTGAATAATACCAAATTCATGGGCAGCATTGTCAGTTAATGTATGGTTAGCCAGATGCTGGCGACTATAAGCGGATGCTATAGTAAGCTCACCAATCTGTATGCCTACCAGCTTGGTTTTGATGGTAAATACTGATGGCAGGGAGACAGGCTGTAGCTAACTTTATGATTAAATGTAATAGATGTGCTATCGGGTGGGTTCTGTCTGCGTTGACACGCTGGTGCTGATAAGTGTGGGTAACAGTTAATGCATGATTTCCTGATACTGCGATACCGGTAGGATAATGGCGGCTGCGGTGGGGCTGAACAAAATGGACATAGCGTTGTATTCTGTATAGCTGATGTTATGCCACTGCATTGGGGTTGTATTAATATGTGCAAGGTAATAACTGGTAACAATTAAGTAGATTGGGTGCTGCGGTATTTTTCCAGTACATATGGGTTTTTGAATTTTTTTATTATTACTCAAGCTGATATTGTTCAGCTTGAATAAAGAGATGCGGTTAATACTAAGATATTTTTATTCGTTGTAATTGATATATATTGTGTTTGATTACTTGAAGGAGACAAAATGGCTGGAAATAAAAACATCTCCGAGTGTAGTAATCAAGGCTGCTAAAACGCTTATTGATCCAAATGCTTCTGCTATCCAAGGAGGTTGAGCTGGTTCGGCACTTGCTCAGTCTGGAACAAGAAAACAAACTGGGAAGGAAATGCAAACTCTTATATCAAATGTTTTAGCTAATAGTAAATATAGTTAGAAAATCAATGTCTTTGCTGCATCTGTTTTAACACAGTCAAATTAAGTACGGTTAAAATTTGATTACAATCAATCTTTTATATGTAGGATACTTGTGCAAATAAAGCTGCTTATAAAAGTAGATATTTTAAAACTGGAATTATTGTTTTAAATTCTCGTTTCTGTTTCCCAAATTATTTTTATTAGAAAACGGAAATTTAAGATTAAACCAGTATTGCAATTAGTTGTAATACTGGTTTAGGTTATGGATTTTAAAAGTCAGCCAGTTCAGCCCTCATGATACATATGATCCTGCATGATTTTTTCATATACTGCATCAGGTACATAGCGGCGTATCATCGCTTGCCAGTTTTGTGGCCCTACCATTCCTTTAACCATGGTTGAGGAAACTTCGGCAAATTCGCGTGGCGGCATCAGAAAAATAGTGGATATATCCGGCTGTAAATCATGATTGATGTGGCGCATAGAGCGCTCATATTCATAGTCTGAGGCGGTACGAATACCACGTACGATGAAATCTGCGCCTATGCTGCGAGCATAGTTAACTAGATATTGATTCTCAAAGCAGGAGATTTTTACGTTGGGAAAGTTGGCGGTAATGGCACGCAGCATTTGCTTGCGTTCTTCTATTGAATATGTGGTGGTTTTTTCCGGATTAATTCCGATGGCGACGGTAAGTTCGTCAAACAGTGGCTGGGCTTCACGAATCATCCATAAATGGCCGTTGGTGGGTGGGTCAAAACTGCCGGCATACACGGCACGGCGAATGGTTGAACTGGTCATTATGATATGTTCCAAACTGCTTTGTTTAAGTGCGCCTGAATAATTTATCAGTATGCTGATGTTGTTGGCCGCACATTAATGGTGTGGTTGTAATCCGATTATGTTTGTTCAATGCTATGAATGCAATGCTGCGCAGCTTAATCATTTATGCTGTTGTTGTCAAAGTATAATGTGTTTTCATTCGGATTGGTGTGAAAAAGTTTTTTCAAGGTAAATAATGGTTAATAAAAGCTGTATTCTGTCTGTTTCATAGCAGACTTACAGGATTATCTGGAAGATAGGTTGATGAGAATGGTTTTCATCCTTTACAATTTTAATCTTTTGCCGCTATTGATGAGTTGTATGTTTTAATCTAGGGCAAAAATGCTTGAATGTTAAACGGGTAATGAAGCAGATGAAAAAAAAATGGGTTAAAAGGGTAGTATGGCTACTGGTTTTGCTGCTGTTGGCAGCGGTATTGTGGAGCCTGTTTTTCAAACCTGAAGATCAGATGAATTTTGTCACTGATGAAGTACGCCGTGGTGATATAACACAGACAGTGAATGCTACCGGTGAAATTGCCGCAGCTCAGCTGGTTGATGTGGGTGCACAGGCATCTGGTCAGATTAAGAAATTGTATGTCAAGCTGGGGCAGCAGGTGAAAAAGGGGGATCTGATTGCTGATATTGATTCCACTACTCAGTTAAACACGCTCAATACGAATAAAGCCAGGCTGGATACTTATCGTGCACAGCTGGTGTCGGCTGAAATCGCTTTGAAAATGAAGCAGCGGGCATTTAAGCGTGAACAGGCATTAATGGCTCAGGATGCGACATCTAAAGCTGATTTTGATAATGCGCAGGATAATCTGGCGGCGGCACGTGCCAATGTGGCTGAATTAAAATCTCAGATTCGGCAGACTCAGATTGCGATTAATACTTCCGAAGCTGATTTGGGTTATACCCGTATTACTGCTCCGATGAATGGTACTGTGGTTTCTATTCCGATAGAAGAAGGGCAAACGGTAAATTCCAGCCAGAATACGCCGACTATTGTTCAGCTGGCAGACTTAAGTAAGATGCTGAATAAAATGCAGATTGCCGAGGGCGATATGAGTAAGGTTAAGGCGGGTATGCCTTTGACTTTCACTACGCTGGCAGATAACAGTAAAGTTCGCAATGCTACGCTGGAGGCAGTAGATCCGGGTTTAACCAAGATGTCGCAGGGCGGTTACAATACCAGTACTGATACCACTGATACGGCTATATATTACTATGCCCGTGCTTTGGTTCCGAATGATGACGGTGCGTTGCATATTGGTATGACAACGCAGAATAATATATTTGTAAAATCTGCCAAAAATGTACTTACTGTATCCAATCAGGCCATTAAGCATCGTCGCGGTAAAAAAGTGGTGCAGATACTGGGTAATAACCAGCAGATAGAGGACAGACAGATTCAGACTGGTATTACGGATGGTATGCGTACGGAAGTGAAATCAGGTTTGAAAGCTGGTGATCAGGTAGTGCTGTCGTCATTAAGTAAAGCTGATGCCAGAAATGGTGTCGGTAAAGACCCGAAAATGCGCGGCTCGAGAATGTAAGCCATGAGTTTATTGGAAATTAAGAATATTAATCGCTGGTTCGGCCATGGTGAAAACCGGGTACAGGTGCTTAAGGATATCAATCTGAGCATCGAAAAAGGCGATTTTGTGGCTATTATTGGCCAGTCTGGTTCTGGTAAGTCTACGCTGATGAATATTATTGGCTGTTTGGATGTGCCTTCTAGTGGTTCATACAGAATAGACGGTGTGGAAACTGCGGCTATGACAGCAGACGAGCAGGCTGCTTTGCGGCGCCGAAGTTTTGGTTTTATTTTTCAGCGTTATAACCTGCTCAGTTCGTTAACTGCGCGCGAAAATGTGGCCTTGCCGGCGGTGTATGCCGGTATGGAACACGGCGAACGGCTGAAACGGGCAGATGAGTTACTGGCGCAGCTCGGGTTAGCAGGTAAGGAAGCAAATCGACCCAGTGAACTCTCTGGTGGCCAGCAGCAGCGAGTGAGTATTGCTCGGGCGCTGATGAATGGTGGTGAAATCATTCTTGCGGATGAACCAACCGGCGCACTGGATACCGGTAGCGGGCAAAATGTGATGGAAATTCTGCATAAGCTGCATGATGCAGGACATACTATTGTAATGGTCACCCATGATCCGACTATTGCTGCCAATGCCAATCGGGTGATTGAAATTCGCGACGGGCGCATTATTGCCGATCATAGTAAGAATACAAGTATGCGCCCCAGCAAGATTGAAAGTATTGCAGAGCATAATTCCTGGCATTTTTACCGTGATCAGTTGTTTGAATCGTTTCGGATGTCGATTCAGGCAATCATGGCGCATAAAATGCGCTCCTTTCTCACTATGCTCGGGATTATCATTGGTATTGCTTCGGTGGTATCGGTGGTGGCATTGGGACGAGGTTCGCAGGCAAAAATTCTGGAAAACATTAATGCTATGGGCACAAACACGGTTTCGGTCTATCCGGGATATGGGTTTGGCGATCGCCGTTCATCGCGTATTAAAACGCTGACTGTGGGTGATGCTGAAGTATTGAGACAGCAGGATTATGTGGACAGTGTCACGCCGGGAGTCAGTTCCAGTGGTACATTAACCTATGCTAATCAGTCTCTTTCTGCTCAGATGTATGGGGTGGGTGATCAATATTTTGATGTACGCGGTATTAAGATAGCTGTTGGTCGCCTGTTTAATGAGGACGATGTTACCCAGAACAGTCAGGTGGTGGTGATTGATGATAATACTAAGAATAAGTTGTTTGCTGATGGTACTAATCCGCTGGGGCAGGTGATTTTGTTTAATAAACGGCCATTGCGGGTTATAGGGGTGACAGCACCAAATAATAATGGTTTTATGGATAGTGACAGTTTACAACTTTACACGCCCTATACCACGCTGATGAATCGGATTTCGGGTTCAAAGTATATTACTTCGGTAACGGTTAAGGTGAAAGATAATGTCAATTCGCAAACGGCTGAAATAGGCATTATTGAGTTACTGAAAGCCCGGCATGGTGCGGAAGACTTTTTTACTCGTAACAGCGATACTATCAAGCAGACTATTGAAAGCACCACCGGTACCATGACATTACTGATTTCCAGTATTGCTCTGATTTCTCTGGTAGTGGGCGGTATCGGGGTGATGAATATTATGCTGGTGTCGGTAACTGAGCGGGTAAAGGAAATTGGTATCCGTATGGCCATCGGTGCGCGGCAGCACAATATTCTTGAGCAGTTTCTGATTGAAGCGGTGCTGATTTGTCTGATCGGCGGGGTGGTTGGTGTCTTGTTCTCTTTTGCTATCAGTATGCTGTTTAATCTTGTGGCTAATGATTTTGCTATGTCGTTTTCACCGTTGTCTATTGTGATGGCTGTACTGTGTTCCAGTGTGATTGGGGTGCTGTTTGGCTTTATGCCGGCAAAACGGGCTTCGCAATTGAATCCGATTGATGCATTGTCACGTGATTAGGTTTGTTTTTCCTGAAAGCTGTAGTTGAGGGTGAGTGTTTGCGCTGGTGTATTGATCCGGCAGGGTTCGGTTGCCGCTAAAGTTTAAAGTAACCATGATGAAAAATATTTCTATGAAAAGAAGCACTGCTGTATTGGTGCTCAGTTTAAGCGTACTGCTGGCTGGCTGTGCTACGCATACTTCATATCCGCAGCAAAGTCTGCGTAAGGCCGGAATGTTAAGCAGTGCAGAAATTGCTGCGCAATATCAGGTTAATGCAAACTGGTGGGAAATTTATCAGGATGCCACTCTGAATCAGTTAATCAGCACGGCACTTGCCAATAATGCTGATTTACGTCAGGCGGCGTTAACCGCAGAAAAAGCGCGCTATAGCGCCCGATTGAATGGTGTGGATTTATTTCCCAAGGCTAATGGTTCGCTTGGTGCCAGTAGTACTAAAGATCTGAAACATGGTGGGGTATCCAGCCGCAATTTTAGTGGACAGCTAGGTTTGAGCTATGAACTGGATGTGTGGCAGAAAATACGTGCCAATACCGATGCAGCCTTCTGGCGTTATCATGCCAGTGAGCAGGATATGGCCGCCAGCCGGCTGTCGCTGATTAACAGTGTGGTGGATAACTATTTCCATCTGGCTTATATTGATGGTGCCATTAATCTGACTACAGACAGTATCAGGCAGTACCAGCAGATTGCACGTATTGCGCAGGCACAATATCAGGTGGGTAAGGTGAGCAGTATTAATGCCACCAATGCCAAGCAATCGTTATTGAATGCAGAAAACAGCCTGATTTTGCTGCAACAAAACCGGATAGAAGTGGTGCAGAATTTGCATAATTTACTGAATCAGCGCCCTAACGAACAAGCAGATATCCGGCCGACACCATTAAATCAGATTCATTTTGGCGGGGTAAATCTGGATGTGCCGTTATCTGTACTGGCCAATCGTCCTGATTTACGCGCGGCAGAATATCGCTTACAGTCTGCCTATGCCAGTCAGCAGGCTGCGCGGAGAAATTGGTACCCGAGTATTAGTCTGAGTACCGTGGTCAATTCGCGTTCTGATACGTCTGCTTCTGCCTTGCATTTTCCAGTTGGGACAGCGAGTGTTAATGTTAATCTGCCGTTTCTCGACTGGCAAACTCTGTACTGGCAGAATAAGCAGGCCAAGGCTGATTTTGATAGTGCGAAATTAACTTTTGAACAGTCGTTGACTACGGCGCTTAATGAGGTGGCGCGCTATTATCAGCAATATTCGCTTAGCCGCGTTACTCTGGCCAATACTGAGCAGAAATATCAGTTTGATTTAAAAAACAGCCGTTATTATCATGCGCGCTATCAGTATGGTACCAATCCGCTCAGTGACTGGCTGGATGCATTAAATACGCAATATTCTTCAGCACAAAGTGTATTGAATAACCGTTATAATGTCTTGCAGAATGAAAATCTGATTTATCAGGCTATGGCTGGACGTTATCAGCCGCGCTGATGGTGATACTGATTGAGCAAGTTTGTATATTGCATTAAATAACCAAACAAAAAAAATCGCCCCTAAAAAAAAGGGGCGCTAAAAGGAACACAAACCACTACCAATAGTTAACTTGCAGAATAAACTGTTGCGCAGACAACAATTTATTTAAATAGATTTTTCAATTACGCCAACAAGTTATTAGTGAATAACTGTGTTGTTGCATGACGATAAGGACATCATAAACAAATTGGATTCTAATTGCAAATGATAGTTATTATTATTTGCGTCGATATTTAGATTTAATTTTTATATTATTGATTTTAAATAGAATAAATATAATGTTATGTGTGCTGTTTAGTCGCTTATATGACAATAATTTGAAAACTATGGTGGTTTTGCTTGTATATACTGTGAAAAATCTTACTTTGCTACTTAGGTCTGAAAATTAATCTGTAACGGGTTGTACGGGCAGGTATGCGCAGTAATAGATTTTTAGTATGATTATTGTTTTAAATCTGCGGTGTTCAACCGCTTAAAGCATCAATATGCGTCAAATTATTCTCGATACTGAAACCACAGGTCTGTCGGCAAACAACGGTGACCGTCTGATTGAATTTGCCGGTGTGGAAATGATAGACCGGCGTCTTACTGGTAATAATCTGCATTTGTACGTTAATCCTGAGCGTGATATTCCTGAAGAAGCAATAGCGGTGCATGGGATTACGTTGGACAAGCTGAAAGAAATGAATGCGCCGGTATTTGCTGAGGTGGCACAGCAGATTGCCGATTATCTACGTGGTGCCGAGCTGATTATTCATAATGCCGCGTTTGACGTCGGTTTTCTGAATATGGAGTTTAGCCGTCTGGGAATGCCTGAGGTTGAAAGTATTACTAGCGATATCACTGATACCCTCAAAATGGCACGGGACAGATATCCGGGGCAGAAGAATTCACTGGATGCTTTGTGTACACGGCTGGAAGTTGACCGCAGCAAACGTGTGCTGCATGGTGCACTGATTGACTGTGAGCTACTGGGCGAAGTATATCTGGCCATGACCCGTAGCCAGTTTAGTCTGGTTGATGAACTGATGGATACAGCCAATACCAGCAATAATCCGGCTGGTGGCAGCCAGTATCAGATTAAACACTCGGCACTGCCAATAGTCACGCCCAGCAGTGAAGAGCTTGAGGAACATGAGGCCTATTTGCAGGCACTGGATAAAATTGTTGGCGCGCCCTGTGTCTGGCGGCAGTGGCAGCAGGATACTGAGGATAAATCTGTATGACCCGCTATGTAGGGCTGATTCCGGCTGCCGGCATCGGTGCCCGCTTTGGCGCAGCGTGTCCGAAACAATACGTTAAGCTGGCGGGTAAAACTGTTTTAGAGCATACCGTGTCGCGGCTGACACAAATCAGTGTCATTGATTTATTGCTGATTGTGGTTGCTGAACAGGATGATTATATTGATAGCATCTATCCGGCAGCGGCGTTACCGGCGCATGTTCATATTCTGCGCTGTGGTGGTGCCACACGTGCGCAGACTGTGCGTAATGGCATTGCGCAGGCACAGCAGCAATTTGGCTTACAGGATAATGACTGGCTACTGGTACATGATGCAGCCCGTTGCTGTGTGAGTGCAGATTCAGTGCAGCGTCTGCTTGCAGCTACACACAATCATGCCGTAGGCGGGTTGCTGGCGCTGCCGGTAGCAGATACTTTAAAGCAAGCTGATGCAGCGCAGCATGTATGCTGTACAGTCAATCGGGCAGGCTTGTGGCAGGCACAAACACCACAGATGTTCCGTGCTGGTATTCTTGCCAGAGCACTGGCACAGGCAGATTTAGAGGCAATAACAGATGAATCTTCTGCTGTGGAAATGCTTGGTCTGGCACCGCTGCTGGTGAGTGGCGATGTATGCAATTTTAAATTGACTAGCGCACAAGATGCTATGTTAGCCACTTATTTTTTACAACAGGAAACCGGTGAATGAATTTGATAAGAATCGGACAGGGCTATGATGTGCATCAGCTGGTGGCAGACAGACCACTGTTACTGGGCGGGGTAAATATTCCTTTTGATAAAGGTTTGCTTGGCCACTCAGATGCCGACGTTCTCTTACATGCCATTACTGATGCGCTGTTAGGTGCTGCGGCTTTAGGCGATATTGGTAAACTTTATCCGGATGACGCAGCTGTGAATAAAGACGCAGATAGTCGTGTGTTGTTACGTGGTGCTTATGCAGCAGTGCAGGCTGCTGGCTGGCGGGTGGTGAATGTTGACAGTACGGTGATTGCTCAGCGGCCAAAGTTGCGTCCTTATATAGATCAGATGCGGATGCATATTGCTTCAGATCTGAATCTGTCCTTTGAAGCGGTGAATATTAAGGGTAAAACCAATGAGAAATTAGGTTACCTTGGACGGGAAGAAGCTATTGAAGCCCAGGCCATTGTATTATTGACAGCGGTTTAATCCGGCATAAGCTTGGGCTATAATTTTTTATGTAGATAAATTATCGTCTGCGCATCAATCAAAATAAAGAAGGAGCAGTAATTATGGCAGTACAAGATGAACTGAAGCGTCAGGCCGCTGAAAAAGCACTGGAATACGTACAGGAAAACGAATATTTGGGCATTGGCACGGGTTCAACTGTGCGTTTCTTTATTGAAGCGCTGGCGCAGAGTAGAAAAAGAATCAAAGGTGCGGTTTCTACTTCCGCCCAGACAAGTGAAGCTTTGAAAAGCTTTGGTATTCCTGAAGTAACGCTGAATGAAGTCAATGGTTTACCCTTATATATTGATGGTGCAGATGAAATTAATCATTTATTGCAGATGATTAAAGGTGGTGGCGGTGCTTTGGTCAATGAAAAAATTGTGGCCAGTGCGGCGGAAAAATTCATTTGTATTGCTGATGAAAGCAAGTACACCAGCCGCTTGGGTCATGTCCCGTTGCCGGTAGAAGTTATGCCAAATGCGCGTTCACTGGTGGCACGCAGATTATTAAAACTGGGCGGTGAGCCGGAATTACGCTTAGGCTTTACGACTGATAATGGCAACCAGATTCTGGATGTGGCCAATCTGAATCTGAACGAGCCAATTAAAATGGAAGATGCGATTAACAATATGCCTGGTGTGGTAGACAATGGTTTGTTTACCCATTATGCGGCTGATTTGCTGATACTCGGGTGCAGCAGTGGCGTTCAGATATTAACGGCTAAAGTCTGAAATCGCTGGGATAGAAGTATGTAATAATAATCTGAATTAGTATCTGTCAGCCAGTTGCCTTAAACAGGGTGACTGGCTGCTGTTATTTGAAGTAATTATTCTTTGCAGCAATAATTGACGGCAATTACAGGCAGCTAGTTAAGCTGACAAATCATATTCAGAATATTGTTATGATATAATCATAAAAGGTAAAAATTTTGACTAAATGGCGTAAAATTCTGCTGTGGGTAGCAGTTGTTCTGACAATAGCCAAGGTCTGGTTACCAGACAGCATGATTGCACCACTGGAAGACTGGATTTATAAAGCTGATGGCATTGTTCGTTCTGTGCAGGATATTTTCAATGGCAGACCGGCAGGCAACAGAGGCAAAAAATGGGTAGTTGCCGGTAAAGGACATTATACTGGCAGCATTGATAGTGTACATGACGGGGATACCGTACATATCAGAGACAGGGATGGACATATGCATAAGGTACGTCTGGCCAATATAGATGCTCCTGAAATCAAGCAGGCCTACGGGATTGCCAGTCGTGACGCTTTAAAGGCACGTATTGAAGGACAGCCTGTAGATGTTAATGTAGTTGCCATTGATCAGTATCAGCGTGAAGTTGGTCAGATCATGCTCAATAATGTAGATATTAATTTATGGATGGTGCAACAGGGACATGCTTGGCATTACAGTACAATTGCTAAAAAACAGCAGGATCGTTTAGGTTTTAGCCGTTATCAGAATGCTCAGCTTATGGCACGCCAAAAACGGCTAGGTTTGTGGCACAATGCGCGAGCAATTGCACCCTGGCAGTTTCGTCAGCAACAAAAAAACAGATAATAGTCGAATCTCATGAATGCACATAAACGCAAGGAAATTTTTACCCGTTTGCAGGCTGCCTGTCCGCATCCGACTACAGAACTGATATACCATTCACCATTTGAATTATTAATTGCGGTGATGCTTTCAGCTCAGGCTACGGATGTATCTGTGAATAAATGCACCGTCCATTTATTTCAGCTGGCGCCTTCGGCAGAAGCCATGCTGGCTTTAGGCATGGACAAAATCATGGATTGTATCCGCACGATTGGTTTATACAAGACCAAAGCCAAACATGTAATGGAAACCTGCCGAATTCTGGTACAGCAATATAATGGAGAGGTACCGCAAACACGGGAACAACTGGAGGCTTTACCCGGAGTAGGACGCAAAACTGCCAATGTGGTGCTGAATACGGCATTTGGTCTGCCAACGATTGCTGTAGATACCCATATTTTTCGCGTAAGTAACCGTACTGGCCTTGCACCGGGTAAAACGGTGCGGGAAGTTGAGGATAAATTAATGCAGACAGTTCCCAGACAATTTAAAGTAGATGCACACCATTGGCTGATTTTACATGGACGTTACGTATGTAAAGCACGCAAACCCCTGTGCGAGCATTGCGTGATTAGCGATTTGTGCGAATATCCAGCCAAGACAATTTTAACCCTCTGATCGTGTAACTTAACGCCTCTTTTCGTTACAATATTATTGATAACCGCTTGTGTAAGAAAACAAATAAGATAGGGTAGTTGATGCGGATAAATCGCAAATATATGTTGACGGCAACTATGTCGATGTTGTTAATAGCAGCCGGCTGTGACAGGCTGCAACATTGGTTTGGCAAAGGAAATTCCGAGCAGGGTTTTGTGAAGGAGATTCCTGCGGGCGCGGATGACAATAGTAATCAAGTAGCCATGTTATTGCCTGATTTCACTCAGTTGGTTGAACAGCAGGGCCCAGCGGTAGTCAATATTCAGGCAACACGTGATAACCATACTATCGATGGTGAAAACGAAGACAGCACCGATGCCTTACCTGATAACGACCCGTTTTACGAATACTTCAAACATTTGTTACCGAATGTTCCCAAAACACCGCAGTCAAATGATGATGAATATAATTTTGGTTCCGGATTCATCATCAGCAAAGATGGTTATATCCTTACCAATACCCATGTCGTCAATGGCATGAACAACATCAAGGTGTTACTAAATGATAAGCGTGAATTTCAGGCCAAACTGATTGGTGCTGATACTCAGTCAGATGTTGCGTTATTAAAAATTAGTGCCAATGAATTACCAGTGGTACAGGCAGGTAATCCAAAACATCTGAAAGTTGGAGAGTGGGTGGCTGCAATCGGTGCACCGTTTGGTTTTGATAACAGCGTGACAGCCGGAATTGTTTCTGCTAAAGGGCGCAGCCTGCCAGAAGAAAATTACACCCCATTTATCCAGACTGATGTGGCCATCAATCCGGGAAATTCAGGTGGACCACTGTTTAACCTGAAAGGACAGGTCGTCGGCATCAACTCACAGATTTATAGTCGTAGTGGCGGATTTATGGGTATTTCCTTTGCCATTCCGATTGATGTGGCGATGAATGTGGCTGAACAACTGAAAGCAACAGGAAAAGTACAACGTGGCCGTCTGGGTGTTGTTATTCAGGAAGTTAACTATAATCTGGCCAAATCTTTTGGTCTGAATAAAGCTAATGGCGCACTGATTACACAGGTTGTTACTGGTGGGCCGGCAGCTAAAGCGGGATTATTAGCAGGCGACATTGTCGAAAGCGTTAATGGTGAAGAATTAGAAACTTCCAGTGATTTACCGGTTCGAGTAGGTCTGTTACCGCCGGGTAAAAAGATTATTTTGGGTATCTGGCGTAAAGGTAAAAAAGAAGAAATCAGCGTCATACTGGATAATATGTCTCCGGCCATTACTAATCCACCCGCTATTACCAGTACCACTATGCCAACCGACGGCACTAATTTTACCGAACAACTCCTTGGTCTAACTTTACGGGCAACAACAAAGGGGCTGATGATAGAAGACGTCAGTGGAATAGCTGCACAGGTAGATTTACGTCATGGTGATATCATTGTGGCTGTTGGGCAAAAACTGGTGCATGATAAAAATGATTTTGAACAGGCAGTACAGGCCAGTGGTAAAAGTCTGCCACTATTAATCAGACGAGGCAGTGGCACACAGTATGTCGCCCTGATACTGCCCTGATATGTTGTAAAACAGCTCATAAATTGCAATCTTTTCTTGCCTGTCTGGCTGCAAAATTAATCGGGCAGGCAATTGATGCCACTTATATGCAGGTTTTCCGTACTCAATTAATTCAATTATTGTGAGTAATTCACACTTAACCTGATTGAATGGTTAATTCATTTAATATCTAATGGAACAAATTTATGTTGTCAGCACAACCTAAAGCATTAGCACGTGGCCCAGTTATGGCCGATGTAGCAGCCTATCAGCTCAGTGCCGCAGAACGTGAACGGTTATGCCACCCGGCAATAGGTGGGGTAATTCTTTTCCGGCGCAATTATCAGTCTCGTGCGCAACTAATCGAACTGGTTGCAGAAATCAAAGCTTTACGAAACCCGCAACTAGTTGTAGCCATTGATCATGAAGGTGGGCGGGTGCAACGTTTTATTCCGGAATTTACCCGTCTGCCAGCAATGCGTACACTTGGACAGTGCTGGGAACAGCATGGTTCAGCAATGGCTGATAAAATGGCCGAAACAGTAGGCTGGGTACTGGCAACTGAATTACGTGCATGTGATATAGATTTGTCATTTACGCCAGTACTGGATCTGGACTGGGGCGAGTGTGCTGTTATTGGTAATCGCAGCTTCCATCAGCAGCCAGCTGTAGTCAGTGCTCTGGCGATTGCTTTACAGCGTGGACTGGCTCGTGGCGGTATGGCTTGTTGTGGTAAGCATTTTCCCGGCCATGGTGCCGCCAGCGGCGACAGCCATCTGACTATGCCTGAAGATAACCGCAGTTGGCAAGAATTATGGGTAGATGATATTCAGCCATTCAATGATTTGATTCATCATGACATGCCGGCACTGATGCCGGCGCATGTTGTCTATCCGCGAGTTGATCCTACCGAACCAGCCGGATTTTCCACTATCTGGCTAAAAGAAATTCTGCGAGACAAAATGCAGTTTGATGGTGTGATTTTTTCTGACGACCTTACCATGGAAGGTGCCAGTAGCGCTGGTGATATTAAACAGCGTGTAGCACATGCATTTGCTGCCGGTTGTGATATAGCGCTGGTATGTAATAAGCCAGACTGGGTAGATAATTTGCTTGACGGCTTTGTATGGCCGGATACCAGCCGGCTGGCACAACGCTGGCAAATGATTGCCGGCAGCGGTACAGCAGCACAGTACTGCGCCAGCATGCAAACCCCCGAATTTCAGGCAGCACAGCAGCTAGTAGCGAGTCTCGCTTCCGTGCAGGATACCTTTAACGGCGTACAGGTAGGTGAAGCTTGTTAATCATCGAATTTCTATTAATAAAAAAAGCCATAGTAAAACTATGGCTTTTTTAGTGATCAGCTTGGATCAGGCATTTTTGAAATCAATCACCATACGGCCAGTGAATTTACCGGCAGTCATTTCATCAAAAATATCATTGATGTCTTCAAGAGGGCGCAAAGTTACTTTCGGTACCACTTTACCTTCAGCACCAAATTGGAATGCTTCACGTAAATCTTCACGTGTACCTACCAGAGAACCAACTACCTCAATGCCATCCAGTACCAGACGTGGAATATTCAAATCCATAGTATCTACTGGTAGTGCCACAGCGACAATGCGTCCGCCTGCACGTACAGCAGCCACAGCAGAATTAAAGGCTGATTTAGCTACCGCAGTAACCACAGCTGCATAAGCACCGCCCACTTTTTCCTGAATAATATCTTCTACCTTTTCCTTGGCCGGATTTAAGGTCATATCTGCACCCATTTCCCGCGCCAGTTCAAGTTGCTTATCGTTTACATCAATAGCAATCACTTTAGCATTGAATACATTCTTCGCATATTGCAGCGCCAGATTACCCAAACCGCCCAGACCATAAATCGCAATCCACTGGCCAGGCTGAATATGAGAAACCTTAATTGCTTTGTAAGTAGTGACACCAGCACAGGTAATGCTGCTGGCTGCCTCAGAACTCAGACCATCTGGTACCTTAACTGCATAATCAGCAACCACAATACATTCTTCTGCCATACCACCGTCTACAGTATAACCGGCATTTTTAACTTCCCGGCAGAATGTTTCGCGACCGCTATTACAATATTCACAATGTCCGCAGCCTTCAAAGAACCAGGCAACACTGGCGCGGTCACCTACTTTTAAAGAAGTAACATCTTCACCTACAGCAGTAACCACCCCGATACCTTCATGTCCCAGAGTGACACCGGTAACGTCACCAAAATCTGCATTTTTAACATGCAAATCAGTGTGACAAACCCCGCAACATTCCATTTTCAGTAATGCTTCATTCGCTTTCAGAGGACGTACAGCTTTGTCCTGAATGGCAACTTTTTTGTCTTTTGTTACTACGGCTGCTTTCATAATGAACCCTTTTCATCAGTAAAGATAGAAGTGTTTGGCCTGTTTATTTCTGTTATCAGACAGACCGGTACAACTAAAAATCAATTGCCGGCCAGAATCACTACCAGTATAGATATCATCCATAATCAACATGGCTAGTAAATTATCTGATGGGACAAATGGCTCCATCACACAAGCAAATTGCCATTTAAATCAGGACTCAGTGTAGTAGTGCTCTGGCAACTATTCTGACAGATGTATTAATGTATTACCAGCAGTAAAACTTAAATAATTGTAACTCTAACAAAGCTGTTGCGTAAGATTTAATTACAGCCAGATACAATATATGCAGAAGAATTTGTAATAAGTTTTAACTATTCGTTTCTAACTGATTAGCATTAAAATACAAATCAGCCAATATGCACCAACGTCATTATAACCACAGCTACACCAGAATTAAACAAATAAAGCAATATGCAAAGTTATTCAGTCTAAATGTAAGCAGCATCTGTCATACCCGTTTGCGCACAAGCACAGCTATGTATTAATGATAGCCGGATCCGGTTTCGAAAAACTGTGAAAAAGAGCTGGTTGCAAACCTGTAACCTTTAAGGCACAAACAGCCATATAAAGCATGGTATGATGCGCACGCTCGATCACTCAGAAACCAGATCATAACCATCATGAATACCCAGATAAGCCGGCGCAAACGCGCCCTTAACGGAGTGCTGCTGCTGGATAAAGACAGCGGTATGAGTAGTAACAGCGCTTTACAGCGGGCACGATTCTTATATGGCGCAGCCAAGGCTGGACACACCGGTGTACTCGATCCGCTGGCTACAGGCCTGTTGCCTGTATGTTTTGGCGAAGCCACCAAATTTGCCCAGTATTTACTGGATGCCGACAAAGCTTATATAGCCACTTTGCAGTTAGGCGTGGCTACCAGCACCGGCGATACTGAGGGTGAAGTTGTAGCCACTGCGGATACCAGCATCACACTAGAACAGATACAGGCAGCAATCATGGCTTTTAGCGGTGAAATTAGCCAAACCCCGCCCATGTACTCTGCCATCAAACATCAGGGTAAACCGCTGTATGAATATGCCCGTGCCGGCATCACCATCGAACGTAAAAGCCGGCAGGTGACTATTTACCAGATAGATATTCTGGAATTTGCCTTTCCCAGACTGGTAATAAGTGTGCGTTGCAGCAAAGGAACCTATATCCGTACTCTGGCCGAAGATATGGCCAGACACATGGGCACAGTAGCGCATCTGACCGCTTTGCGGCGTATTGCTACGGCTGGTTTTGCAATTGAAGACACATATTCACTGGCTGCCATCAGCAGCGCAGATGAAGTAACACGTGATAACTGGCTCTTACCCTGTGATGTGCTGGTGCAACATTTTACTGCTGTTACCCTGACAGATAAGGATATTTTGCAGTTACAACATGGCATAGCCGTGCATTCCGAGCAAAATTATGGCACAATGTGCCCCTTGCGTATTTATGCTGCTAATGGGCGTTTTATCGGATTAGTGCAATATCAGGAAGCCAGCCGGCGCTTGAAAGTACTGCGTCTGATGAATACCGCTTCTGCCGGTTAAATACGTATCTGGAGTTGGTAGTTGTTAATCACATTATGATTAGCTTGGCCAACTTGTCTGCCGCAAGGCTTTTTTAAAGAGTAAATTACATGTTAACTGTTGAACAAAAAGCACAAATCGTTAAAGATTATCAGCGTACTGAAGGTGATACCGGTTCTTCTGAAGTACAAATCGCGTTATTAACTTTCCGTATTAATGACCTGACTGGCCACTTCAAAGCCAACCCAAAAGATCACCACAGCCGTCGTGGTCTGTTGAAAATGGTAAGTGCCCGTCGTCGTTTGCTGGCGTATATCCGTCGCACCAAACCGGATACCTATCGCGAACTGATTGCTCGTCTGGGTCTGCGTAAATAAGCATATCCCGTTTGACCAAAAAAGCCGTCTTTTTAAAGACGGCTTTTTTATACCTTATCATACCTTACTACTTTGAGCGATTAACAATGGCAATTGGCCGAGGCATAGACAGCCTTCGGAATGTCTATAACAAGCTTAAAACAACGGTAGAGAATAGGTTGAACGTGCGACAGGATATTTGACCAGAAAAAAACTAAAAGGGTTGCGATTGCGCCGAGTAATGATAGGGATGATGACGAACCAAGTATGTGACAAGATTGAAACAAAATAAACTTCAACTTATTGATTTCTATTTTAATTCGATTTACTATAAATTTACCTATTTTCCAGCAAATAGGAGGAATTTTGATGTTAAAGCGTTTAATTTCTTGATCAATACTGGTAGCTTTAAGTATATCAGCAGTAACTGCTACCGCTGCTGACTAAAAGCATTCTAGTGTAGCTAGTATATTGAGTAGTAAGAAACAGAATCAAAAACAAGATAATGAAGGATTGCTGCGCTTATCAGTAAGTCAGCTTAACCGGTGCAGCCAGCAATATAATCGCTGTACTGAAGGCCTTATTGCTAATATAGGGTTTCATCAGTGTTATGCGGTCTATATGTATTGTCTTGGTTCTGCTAGTGGAGGTATTTTTGACTTACCTGGCGGGGCAGCGAATCATCATTGGTAATGGGTATGGACAAATCAGAATTTTCTCATGAGCAACTAGTTGAGATTAACCAGAGAGCTAATGAATTAGGTAAGGCTCTTGATCAATTTGCTCTTGATCTACGACATAAATATCATTTTTACCCTGATCTAACAGTTCATGCATGTGGAGCAGCTTTAGGTAATATGATTAACATAAATATGCTTGTCTATAATCTGTGTCCTGAATTAGCACCACCTTATTTACAAGGTACTGATTATTCCGTTGTTGTTGAAAGGATCAAACAAGAAAAACAAGAATTTGATAATGAGATAGCGCGATATGAACAGAAACAAGCTGCAAAATCTGTGTGAAATTAAATAAAGTCCTAAACAGGGTCTTGTTGTTATTTAGCTTACAGTCTATGACTTAATCACGCTTCAGCATGTACCATAAAATTTAATAGCTCGCTTATGATACAGACAGCTTGTAATTGTTCTAGCGTCCCTGTTTCAAGTCACGTTTTATCTTCTGTCAGAAAGAGCAGGCAGCGGCATAAGCACGATAACTAATACCTTGCACGCTAAATACTTTGGCTTCCTGTTTTTGGTTAAAGCTTAGCCGTACCCAGCGTATTTCGCGCTTACATTTTCTAAATGAAATATCAATATTAAAATCAGTATTGGCATTGATTTATTCAACTGCTGGAGCAATTACGAATCCTTTAAGGCTACTAATTTTTTTGTATCTGTCGCCAATAGCTAAAAAATTCTCTAAAGTCATTAATTTCAAATCCATACTGGCGATTGTGCAATAACGCCAGACAGGGAGATGGTGATAAGTAGAGCAAATAGCCTTGAATCACGGCTGAAAGATCAATACTACACATCGGCAGAAGAGAAGTGCAAACAAAACTGTATTATTCTATTTTATTATACAAATCAGCATTTAGCTGCGCATTCTGCGTCTGACACCAATCCAGATGATCTTTATTTAAATGAAAGGTTTTAACCTGAAACTCTTTCAGACTTTCCTGTTGTTCCATTTTACGCGCATATGAGCGCACAAAGCGGCGTACATCATTGGGCGTTTCCAGAATCAGACCGGGCACAGTTTGCGGTTTGCTGGTGGAAGAATCAATCGCTACCATAGTGAAATAACTGGAATTACTATGGCGTACTTCACCGGTAATCAGATTTTCCGCCTCCACACGGATACCAATCATCATAGATGATTTACCTACATAATTTACCCGTGCCTTAATGGATACTAGATCGCCGACATAAATCGGTGTGCGGAAATTAACTGTATTAATAGCCGCAGTCACCGTTACAGCACGGGCGTGCTTGCTGGCACAGGCATAGGCAGCCTGATCCATCAAAGCCAGAATACGCCCGCCGAAAATAGTATTATTGGCATTGGTATCTTCCGGATGCATCACCACTGATAACAACACATCACTATCAGTTGGTTTCTTATATAAAAGCTCAGACATATATTGTTCCTTATTAATACAGGTACAGCCAAATCCGGTTGAACCAATATGATTTACATACATAAAATTTATTTTAACATATAAATAAATTACATTAATATGTAAATAAATTTTATCAATATGAGCTAGATAACACCAAGAAACAACCTTGCCATCTGAATAAATATTGGCATTTACAGCATAAAAAGACCAAAAACACCTGAATTAAATGGCTATATACCAGCACAAGCCCATCGTGCTTGCGATAAGGTAAAAAATATATGTTAGAATTTGACCACACACAAAATGTATTTGTGGTTATTACAGACCTGTATAAACCATATTTAATAACCATTTTGCAAATTTCGCCCAGCCAGAAACCCTACCCATGTAAATGTGTAGTTACGTATATATGGGTAGGTTTTTTAGCGGGTGCGGCTTTTGTAAAATTCAGAACAGAAAGTCCAGCATGTTTAATAAACATATTAAAACATTCCAGTACGGAAACCAGACTGTTACATTGGAAACCGGTGAAATTGCCCGTCAGGCTGCCGGTGCCGTAAAAATCTCCATGGGTGACACCGTAGTACTGGTGGCAGTAACTGCCGCTAAAGAAGTCAAACCCGGACAGGATTTTTTCCCGCTTACCGTAGACTATCTCGAACGTACCTACGCAGCCGGTAAAATTCCGGGTGGCTTTTTCAAGCGAGAAGGCAAACAAAGCGAAAAAGAAATCCTAACCAGCCGCCTGATTGACCGCCCGATTCGTCCTTTATTTCCAGAGGGCTTCTTTAACGATATCCAGATTGTGGCCATGGTCGTATCAGTTGATCCGGAAATCGACTCAGACATTCCGGCCATGCTAGGTGCCTCAGCCGCACTATTGCTAACAGGCGTACCTTTTGCCGGCCCGATTGGTGCTGCACGCGTGGGTTATATAAATGGTGAATATGTCCTAAATCCCACTAAAGCACAGCTAACCCGTTCACAACTGGATCTGGTAGTGGCCGGTACAGAAAAAGCTGTACTGATGGTGGAATCTGAAGCAGATGTTCTGTCAGAAGAAACCATGCTTGGTGCCGTGGTATTCGGACATGAACAGATGCAGGCAGCTATCCGCGCCATTAATGAATTTGCTGATGAAGTAAATCCAGAAGTATGGGACTGGCAGCCGCCGGCAGCCGATGAAACACTGGAGGCCAAAGTGCGCGAACTGGCCGGAGCAACCATTGATGCTGCATTTAAAATCAAACAGAAACAGGCACGCACAGCCAAGCTTGATGAAGCTTGGGCAGCCGTAGAAGCAGCACTGATTACCGAAGAAACCGATACCTTACTGGCTAACCAGATTCGCGGTATTTTCAAAGATCTGGAAAAAGAAGTAGTTCGTGGCCAGATTCTCGAAGGCCAGCCACGCATTGATGGCCGCGATACCCGTACCGTACGCCCGATTAATATCCAAACTGGCGTATTGCCACGTACCCACGGTTCCGCTCTGTTTACCCGTGGTGAAACACAGTCACTGGCTACTGCTACCTTAGGAACCCAGCGCGACGAGCAGATTATTGATGCCCTGAGTGGTGAATATACCGATCGCTTTATGCTGCACTACAACTTCCCACCTTATTCCACAGGTGAAGTAGGCCGTATGGGTGCGCCAAAACGACGCGAAATCGGTCATGGCCGATTGGCAAAACGCGCATTACTGGCCGTTTTGCCTGATGTTGAAGATTTCAGCTATACCATGCGAGTGGTATCAGAAATTACCGAATCCAACGGTTCTTCTTCCATGGCCAGCGTGTGTGCCGGTTGTCTGAGTCTGCTCAATGCCGGCGTACCCCTGAAAAGCCATGTTGCCGGTATCGCTATGGGCTTGATACTGGACGGCAATAAATTTGCTGTACTGACTGATATTCTAGGTGATGAAGACCACCTTGGTGATATGGACTTCAAAGTAGCCGGTACCACTGCCGGTGTAACTGCCTTACAAATGGATATTAAAATTCAGGGTATTACCAAAGAAATCATGCAGATTGCCTTGGCTCAGGCCAAAGAAGCCCGTCTGAAAATTCTCAGCCAGATGCAGCAAGCCGTAGAAGGCCCGCAGGAATTATCTGCCCATGCACCTCGTTTATTTACCATGAAAATCCATCAGGACAAAATCCGCGATGTCATTGGAAAAGGCGGCGAAACCATTCGTGCATTAACGGCTGAAACCGGCACCGAAATCAACATTGCCGAAGATGGCACCATCACCATAGCTGCCAGCACCAGTGAAGCGGGAGAAGCAGCCAAACGCCGTATTGAAGCCATCACCGCAGAAGTAGAAGTAGGTAAAGTGTACGAAGGTACCGTAATCAAGATTCTTGATAATAATGTTGGTGCAATCGTATCCGTAATGCCGGGTAAAGATGGCCTAGTACACATTAGCCAGATTTCACATGAGCGGGTAAAAAATGTCAGCGATTATCTACAGATAGGCCAGCAAGTAAAAGTAAAAGCACTGGAAATCGACGATCGCGGCCGCGTGCGTTTATCTATCAAAGCACTGCTGGAAAAAGCACCACAGGAATTCAAACCAGCTGAAAACTGATTATCAGTATTCAATCTTTCAGGCTGCCTTGCATGTAAGGCAGCTTTTTCTTTTGGGCTGCTATTAGTTATTTTCCTGCAATAAAGTCAGAATTACACACCTGAAAATTGATCGGGCGGTTGTATGATCAGAAAATTCAAATCTTAATTACAGGTATGCTATGTCCCGATTATCCTCCCATGTACAAGTCATTAACAGACAGGAAACAAGAAATCTAATCTTATTTCATACTGCTGCCTAAAATTTAATCAATTAAATTTAATTTATAAGTAACAATGGTCTAAATTACTTATCCACAGTTTATATGCAATAACATCCCAGTAATGACAGGAATAATGTGTATTTATCCCAATACATCACACCTGTTCATAACCCAACTGGCAAAAGACTAGGCAAATGCGGCATAAATCATCTTTTTTTGTGGATAAACTCAATCTCCAATACTTATTGATACACAACACCTACAACGAGCAGCTTTTCATCCTATTAAAATTTATACCAAACCTGTTTTATTTAAACATGGTTCACAGATGATCATCAAACTACAAAGCCAGATGTATACAGCATAAATAACACATTACTCAAAACCGTAATACAGTACTGAATCATATCAACCAATATGATAAATATATTTTTTTGATTCAGCGTTTATCAGCTATACAAATCATATTTACATGAATAGAATATTCATTCTAAGTATAATCTTTGTAATAGAGGAAATTTCTCTATGAGTAGTGGCTTAAAACTGGAACAAATCAAAGCTTATTTTGAGCAGCATCAATTACCAGCTTTTGACAGCTCATCAATAATCTATGGCATGATTAATGCCAAAGCATGGCAATATGCACTATTTTCAGGCTTAGCAACCTTAGGTATTAAACATCTGCTTATCTACTTCAATGCAGAAAAAATAATTTTGATTGGGTTGTCGCTAACTGCCAATTTGACGCAGTCTATAACCGTTATCCCAATGACAAAAGTTTCCGATTTAAGTTTCAAGAAAGGCATCTTCAGAGGAGAAATAACATTTACCTTTGAGCAAAAGAAATATCAAATTAAAGTACCCAATTTTATTGTTGCAGCAAAATGGCACAAAGGTAATCTGAAAAATATCTTGGAGCGCTACATCATCAGATATTCATAATAACTATATCTGAAGTAAGCAAATTTATGCACCTGATTATTCATAGTATAGATCAATTTTAATTATTCAATGCATCATCATCGAATAGTGAAAGTAATCAACTGAGCTATATTCAAGAGCTACTGTCCATAGTGATATCCATTCCAACCAGAGTGCAATCACAGAAAATAAAAAACATACATGTAGTAACCATAAGGACAGTCTATAATGCAGGTTTTTACCGCGTAGAGACAAAAAAATGCAGCATATCCACATCATTGGTATAGGCGGAACATTTATGGGAGGCATTGCCGCTATAGCCAAACAGGCCGGCTACCGCGTCACAGGTTGTGATGCCAAAATGTATCCGCCGATGAGTACACAGCTGGCTGATTTGGGCATTGATGTGGTGGAAGGATTTGAGGCAACACAGCTGGATAACTATCCTGCTGATATCTATGTAATTGGTAATGTTGCCCGTCGCGGAATGCCTATTGTTGAGGCCATTCTCAATCGCAATCTGCCGTATACTTCCGGGCCGCAATGGCTGGCAGAAAATATACTGCAACACCATTGGGTGCTGGCTGTAGCCGGTACTCATGGTAAAACCACTACAGCAAGCATGCTGGCATGGGTGCTGGAAGATGCCGGTCTGGCACCCGGATTTCTGATTGGCGGCGTGCCACAGAATTTTGCTGTATCAGCACGACTGCCACAAATACCTCCGGCAACACAATCCACAACTACACCAGAACGCAGCCCGTTTTTCGTTATTGAGGCCGATGAATACGATACAGCCTTTTTTGATAAACGCAGTAAATTTGTACACTATCGCCCCCGTACGGCAATTTTGAATAATCTTGAATATGACCACGCAGATATTTTTCCCAACCTAGCTGCAATTCAGACCCAGTTTCATCATCTGATTCGCACCATCCCGAGCGATGGTCTAATTGTTGTCAATGAAGAGTCAGCAGCTCTGGCTGAAGTTTTACAACAAGGATGCTGGAGTGAGGTAGAGGGCTTTGGCTCCGGCAAAGATTGGCAGATAGGCGAAATCTCTGCAACCGGTGGCTTCGATGTGCTGTATCAGCAACAAAAAGTAGGCCATATTGAATGGAAATTGCTTGGGCAGCACAACCGCATGAATGCGCTGGCCGTAATTGCAGCTGCCCGCCATGTTGGCATTTCCGTACAGCAGTCATGTGCTGCACTGGCACGCTTTGAAAACGTGAAACGGCGTATGGAAATCAAGGGCATCGTCAATAATATAACTGTTTATGATGATTTTGCCCATCATCCCACCGCCATTGCCACAACCATAGCCGGCTTACGTCAGAAAGTAGCTAATGCACGTATTTTGGCCGTACTCGAACCACGTTCCAACACCATGAAACTGGGTACCATGAAAGCAGCACTGCCAGCCAGTCTGGCAGAAGCCGATAAAGTATATTGTTATGCAGGCGGTGTAGAATGGGATGTAGCCGCCGCGCTAAGTCCGCTACAGGATAAAGTAGAAGTTTTTCAGGATATGCAGTCACTGATTAATGCCATTGCAGAAGAAGCACAGCAAAGTGATCATATACTCGTAATGAGTAATGGCGGCTTTGGAGGTATTCATCAACAAATACTTACACAGTTAGCACACCAAGCAGCGGATTAATTGCAATAAGCCTGAATTGTAGCACAGAAATAATATCCAGATGCCGATTCAGGCTCCACAAAAGCCAGATTTATCTGCTATCTTGACTAATCAACTGATATTACAAACTCAGTTTGAAACTAGACCTGTATGCCTATGCGTACAAAAGAACAACCAAATTAGTGCAAATATTACTGCCACAGCACAAGAGTGGCTCAGTTCAGGAAGTTTCATATACCATTGCCTTTACCAGCTCAGTATGGTTCATTTTTCCATATATTTTAAGCCAGCCCTGTGCAGCTTCACGCTGGTCACAGCTCTTGGCTATCTGTATCTGAGCTGGATTCATCTCCGTATAAGTTAATTGCGCCAGATGATGACAGTCTACAGCCTGTGCGATTGAGGTTGCAGCCACTGTGGCTCGGGCAGGAGCAGAATGAAAATTTCCCAGCAGCAATAGTAAAACCATCAATCCAGATATCTTCAATAATTTCATAATCTACCCCGAATTTAGAAAAATCTAATAAATTAGTTAATTTTTACTATAATAATTAGAAAAAAATAAATATTCAAGAGGTAGATTTCTTAAAAATATAATTACTATTCATTTTTTTAAAAATGAAGTATAATAAAACAAATTTACTGACGAAATTTCTAATAAATTGCTGGAGTTTGTGTATGCAAACATTCAAGGACCGTCTGGCTTCACTATGGCCGGGTGAGCGTCAATCCAAAATTGCCACAGACATTGACATGACTATGGCCGGATTCAGCCGTATCTGGCATGAAGGCGGTTTACCCAAAGCAGAAACCCTGAAGCGCATCAAAGAATTAAAAGGATGCAGCATCGACTGGCTGTTAACCGGAGAAGGGGAACCTTTTCCTGAACAGTCTGCTCAGGCGGCACGCGATACACTGGGTAATCCAGTTAATGCAGATGATTTTGTATACGTACCACGGTACGCGATTGAAGCTGCGGCCGGACATGGCAGTCTGGTTACCAATGAGACACCTATGTTTACCATGGCGTTTCGCAAAGACTGGATTAACTCAATAATTAGTCAGGAAGTCAGTGGTCTATCCGTTATTTCGGTTAAAGGTGACTCCATGGAAGGTGTGCTCAATGATGGGGATACCATTCTGGTGCAGAAAATGAATTACATACGGCGTGATGGATTATATGTACTACGTATCAACGATAATCTGCTGGTAAAGCGTTTACAGCTAATGCCGGGTAATGTAGTCAATGTCATTTCTGCCAACGATGCTTACCCGAGTTTTGAAATCCGGCTGGATAGCGAAAGCGATGATGTGCAGATTATTGGCAAAGTCTTGTGGTTTGGCCGATACCTCTAACACCGTTAATAATTTATTTTAGCCTGAGTACACTGCCAGATAAAGCAATACACAATTGAGCATAATAAATTTATAGATTGGCTATTTAGCCATTTATGCGCCTGCTGGTAATCTGATATACCTGAACAAATAAAAAAACCGCCTGAATTTAAAAAATTTAAGGCGGTTTTTATATATACATTAATATTTCAGCTTATCGCTTCAATTCTTATAAACACTGCCATCAGCAAGTAACCACTCCGGTTCTGCACCTTTATCAATCACATCCTGATTGACCACAACTTTTTTCACATCAGCTAAATCGGGCAGGGCATACATGGTGTTCAGCAAAGCTTTTTCTACAATTGAGCGCAAACCACGGGCTCCGGTTTTGCGTGCCATAGCCAGCTTGGCAATAGCTCGCAAGGCTGAAGGCTGAACCTGTAGCTCCACACCCTCCATCGCAAACAAAGCCTGAAACTGTTTGATTAATGCATTTTTGGGCTCAGTAAGAATATTAATAAGCGCGTCTTCATCCAGTTCTGTCAGCGTGGCAATAACTGGTAGACGGCCAATCAGCTCAGGAATCAAACCGAATTTAATCAGATCTTCCGGCTCCACCGTTTGAAACAGCTCACTAACATTAGTGTTTTCGTCTTTACTGTGCACTGCCGCACCAAAACCAATACCGCCTTTTTCAGTACGCTGGCGGATAACTTTTTCCAAACCGGCAAAAGCACCGCCACAGATAAACAGAATATTAGTAGTGTCTACATTAATAAATTCCTGATTAGGGTGTTTACGGCCACCCTGAGGCGGAACAGAAGCAACCGTACCTTCTACCAGCTTAAGCAAAGCCTGTTGCACACCTTCACCCGAAACATCGCGCGTAATTGAAGGATTATCACTTTTACGGGAAATTTTATCGATTTCATCAATATACACAATACCTCTTTGTGCTTTCTGTACATCAAAATCGCATTTGCCCAGCAATTTAGTGATAATCTGTTCAACATCCTCACCTACATAACCAGCTTCAGTAAGAGTAGTCGCATCGGCCATTACAAACGGCACATCCAGTTTGCGTGCCAAAGTCTGAGCTAACAGTGTTTTGCCGGAACCAGTAGGTCCAATCAGCAAAATATTTGATTTGGACAGTTCTACCTGACCCTCTTCCTTGCCCATACGTAAACGTTTGTAATGATTGTATACCGCTACCGCCAGCGATTTTTTTGCCGTTTCCTGCCCAATCACATATTGATCAAGATTGGCAACAATTTCTGCCGGCGTAGGCAATTTATCCTGACCGGAGCTGACATCTGAACCTGCGGAAGCAGTTGCAGCCGGCGTGCCTTTTTCTGTAGAAGAACCACCCGGATTATGTAGCATTTCATTGCATGTATCTACGCACTCATTACAGATTAATGCGTTTTCACCTTCAATTAAATTTTTAACTTCGTTTTCAGTTTTTCCGCAAAACGAACAATAACGAATTTCTTTACTCATAAACAGGATTTCATCAAGAAAATAGAGCTTATATTGAAAGCCTGACTGGCTACAGCCTTAACCACACCGTACCCAAACTCAGCCAAAAAATGAGTATATAGTGTTATTAGCCTGATATCAAACTGAATGCTAATGTGGTTTTAACTATTGCAGCAACCGGTTTAGCAATGAAAAACTGGTTAAAATATCGTTTATAAACAGCTTTTATTTGCGCTAGCAACTGATGAAAGTTCCGGCAATGATTAAAATTGTCTTATAATTAGCCACAGAAACAGATTTTGTATTGATTATTTGGACGCTGAAATTTCTATTAATCATAGCCAACAGAGACGTATCTGTTCCGCCCTCACGTTCAGCATGAGCATCTTAATTGAGAATTAAATTACCCCGAATCAGAGTCAAAAAGGAAGTTACCATGTCACGTTTATCTTGTCTGCGTCGCTGGCAGTGGGTAAGCCTGTTAAGTAGCAGTCTGTTTTTTGCAGTGCCTGCTTTTGCCGGAGACCTCGATGTCCTCGGTAAATTTATCGAACAAAAGCAAGTGGGTGACCAGAGTGATACCCTCAGTTCATTTATCACCAATCACCCTGATGCCAATCTGGAAACACGTGCCCAGATTGCCGGTCCCTTATTAAGCTCACAATCGGCACTGATTATGAATAATGAGACTGGCGAAATCCTGTACCAGAAAAACATCAATCAGGTACGCTCTATTGCATCCATTTCCAAGCTGGTTTCAGCAATGGTAGTGCTGGATGCCAACCAGAATATGAATGAGCACATTACCATCACCGATGCAGAGATTGACCGGCTCAAAAACTCAACCAGCCGCCTGTCAGTAGGCACCGTGATGACCCGGCGTGAACTGTTGCATATCGGTTTAATGAGTAGTGAAAACCGCGCAATCCACGCATTGGCGCGTACTTATCCGGGTGGTATGCCGGCATTTGTAGACGCCATGAATCGCAAGGTGGCTGAGTTGGGGATGACCAATGCGCGCTTTTATGAGCCAACCGGACTGGATCCGCGTAATCAGGCTACAGCACGTGATCTGGCCTTACTGGTACGCGGTGCCAGCCAGTATCCGCTTATCAGACAGTATTCCACCGATAATTCTGGTTCGGTATATACCAGTAATGGCCGTATAGAGCAGTATCGCAATTCCAATGCACTGGTACGCGAAGGCGCATGGCCAATTGCCTTGCAAAAAACCGGTTATATCCGTGAAGCAGGCCGCTCCATGGTTTTGCTGACCAGCGTACAGAATCAGCCGGTTACCATTGTTCTACTGAATTCCCCCAGTTCCACCACCCGGGTTAGTGATGCCCGTGCACTGCGCTCATGGGCGATGCAGCAGTCTTTGTAAAACTAACCTGTAATGAAACACCCCGTTAGCATTAACGGGGTTTTTATTATCAAGCCGGTTAAACCAGCAATTTACTTTGCTAGCAAAAATACCGGAACGTGCTAACATTAGCTGTTGAAAGACTACCATAGTCTGGAACAAACAATAGGGAAGGATGCTGATATGGCAATATTGATTACAGGCGCTTCTGCCGGTTTTGGTGCAGAAATGTGTCGGGTACTGGTTCATGCCGGCTATAAAGTGATCGGCGCAGCACGGCGGCTGGATAAGCTGCACCATTTACAGGCTGAGCTGGGCACAGCCTTTTTACCGTTACAAATGGATGTGGCCGACAAAAGCAGCGTCGATAGCGCATTGGCTTCCCTGCAAGGCACTTGGGCTGATATTGACTTACTGGTGAATAATGCCGGGCTGGCACTGGGCATGGAGCCAGCTCAGGAGGCAAACTATGCCGACTGGGAAACCATGATACACACCAATATCCTTGGCTTAACCTATGTAACACGGCAGATACTCCCGCGCATGATAGCTAAAAATGCCGGCTATATCATCAATCTTGGCTCCACTGCCGGCGCATGGCCGTATAAAGGTGGCAATGTATACGGCGCCACCAAAGCCTTTGTACGCCAGTTCAGCCTGAATTTACGTACCGATCTGGCCGGCACCCGTATTCGCGTCACCAATATTGCTCCCGGCCTGTGCGGAGATACCGAATTTTCCAATGTGCGTTTTCGCGGGGACGACAAGCAAGCCGCAGCCGTATATGAAAATATCAGCTATCTGCAACCGGCAGATATCGCCAACACCGTGTTATGGCTCTATCAAACTCCTGCTCATATGAATGTCAACAACATCGAAATCATGCCAGTATCACAAACCTTTGCCGGCCTGAGTGTCACCCGTGATCTGGCATAAGGCTGGCAGGCATGAGTAGCAATACAGCATGGCAATCCAAAGCCGAAGATAAAGCACGTATCATGGCACAGTGCGCAGAACAGGGCGTTACCGTTACCCAGCTACGTGCTCAGGTATTGGATATTGTATTAAACATGGACGGCGTAATTAAAGCCTATCAGGTTCTGGCACATATGCAACAGCACAGCAGCAACACCGTTGCCCCGCCCACTGCCTATCGGGCACTGGATTTCTGGGCGGAGCAGGGCGTATTACATAAAATACCGGCTGTTAACGGCTATATTCTTTGCCGTCATGTTCAGCATGAATGTGACAGCCATTGTCAGCAAGACAATATACATCACAGCGATTTTGTACTGGTGTGCAACCAGTGTGGCGCTGTAGATGAACAAAGCCTGAGCTCCGAATGGGCAGCATTGCGCCGGCGCGCGGCCGATAACGGCTTTATGCTCAATGATGAACATATCGTACTTACCGGCATCTGCCAGCAATGCCAGCAACGCCTGTCGTAAAGTATTTGATTAGTTTAAAGAATGATTCTGGATATCAGCTTTTCAATTAAGCACAATATCCAGAAATTTTCTGCAACTGATATTTGGTACCAATAAGCTATTTTACTGAGTTAACCATTACGGTAATTGCTACATAGAAAATTCTTTTATTAACTGAAAGAGGATTTAAATGTAAAAAATAACTGAGCATCTAAGCCTATTTATTCTTAAGAAAACAGACGCTGACTCCAGTTAAGAAGCGTTTTCGATGATATGGATAAACGATTCAGCTTTATTAAGTGGCGGAATAAATACCGTGATATGTAAATATCCGATATCCAATTCCTAAAGAAACAGAAAGCTGAAACCGTAAGCTTATCGGATACACAATATTAAAAACACGTTGTGTAATTTTCTACAGAGGTTGTGTACTAGGTATGGGTTAGTTACAGATTAACTTATGTCAGTAGTTTAAACGGATTATTTTCTCTTCTTTCGTGAATTATTAACTCATATAACTGAAATAATTTAAAAAAACATTAGTACTATTATGGAAAAATTAAAAAATTTAAGAAAATTATATAATTATAAGCAAAAAGATTTAGCTGCTAGGTTAGGTGTCAAATCAAAAGATATAAGTGACTGGGAGTTGAATAAATCTCAACCAGAATTGAAAATATTAAGAGATATTGCTGTAATTTTTGGTACAAGTGTTTATGATCTTTTAAATAATGACGTAGTTACTATAACATCTTGGCAGCCGTGGAATACTGACAAAAGGATTGATTCTTTTTGGGGGCATATAGGCATTCTTTTATACAACTCGAATGTTATTAAGTGGTATCCAGTTACTTCTGCAACAGCTAATAGAGTTGAACGTGTCTTACATGATGACCAACCAGATACACAAAGCAAAATACTTGCTGTGAAAACTTTAAATAACCGATTACTTTTTATCAATAAAAGTAAAATAAAAAAAATTTCACTCCTTGGTGATTATTCAGATATGCCAAAAGATTGGGAGCTGCCTTGGGATGGATATCAAGGATTAGGAGCAGAAGAGTATTATAATCTTATAGAAGAATATTTCTTTAATTATGAGCACTTTTGTGAGAATACCTCGGAAAAGTTACAAATTATTATTGATGAATTAATCAAAAAAAATAGAATTACAGATGATAATGTTCTTGAGCTTATTAATGATGTCTATATTTATTTTCATGACAATACAACTGAAACTATAAGTATAGGAGATGCTTCTGCATTGTTAAATAGTATCATGGATATTGAATTTGAAATGAGTAGATTCATTCATTTTGAAGACCTTAATGGTGAAATACATTTTATTCCTATAGAAAGTATTGGATTAATTGATATGCCTCTTTATTTGTATAAAACAGGATCTCATGAATTAAGTGATAATGAATAGGTAAATAATATGTATAGCAAACATGAAGAAAATGATATTTATATTGGGGAAGTGGTCGAATTTATTCAACAAATAGTCGCCATAAAAAATGACCACAAGCGACATATATTTTATCGTGGACACTCAAGTGAACGGTATCGTTTAGTGCCTTCATTATTTAGAAAAAATAGTGAAGGTCAGTCAATATACAGTATGCAAGAACATATTCTATATCGAGAGCTTTACATGTCTGAATATAAAGAATTTATCAATGATAAGTATACTTTAGATAAATTGGTACGAATGCAACATTATTCAATGCCAACTCGTTTACTTGATCTAACAACTAATCCTCTTATTGCTCTTTATTTTGCTTGCAGATCCAGTACGCATATGGACGAGAGTGTTGGAGAAGTAATTATATTTTTTATAGATGATGAATATGTAAAATATTATGATTCAGATACTGCAAGCTGTATTGCAAATTTAGCTAGATTATCTCATCATGAGAAAGATGCAATTAATTTTAACAAAGAACGTGAGCGCTTTAACCAACAACCTAGCATAAAAAAACTTCTTCATTTTATTAGAGAAGAAAAGCCATTTTTTGAACCGAAAATCAATAAAAAAGACTTGGAAGATATTATTTGTATTAAAGGGATTAAAAATAATGTCAGAATATCTTCTCAATCAGGTGTATTTCTTTTATTTGGTTTAAATGCTACTTTAGATGAAATTGGAAATGACTATATTCAGATTAAAAGAATAAAAATTAATAATCGAAAAAAAATATTAGATGAACTTGATTTACTCAATATTAATGAAAGTACAGTTTTTCCTGATATCGAAAGTTCTGCTAGATATATTTCTTATAAAATTAAAGTTAGATAAATTTTAATTTAAACTACTAGACTACTAAACTACTAATATTTTTTAATGCAGCCTCCATCACTGCATTATCATACGAATAGTCTTTTTTGCTCAGGAAACGTTGAATGTTAAATGCATTGAAACACTCATCTGAAAACTAATTATCAAACTTCTTTTATCTATCGGAATGAAATAAATTTAGTGATGATAGAGGTTGCTTAATCTAGCTTAATACCGATATTACTAAGTCTGTTGTTTTATGTTAACTGAAACTATAACAGTTTCTTTGTCAATTAGATAAATTCATTAATACATACAAATAATTATTGTGATAAATGATTTGGACTTCTGCTGTAATTATTTATATAGCTGAATCATCAGCTATTCAGGTCATATTATTTAAAAGTAGTGGTTTGGTTTGTATTACTGCCTATTCCTCCTGTTATGCTGTTAAAGCAGTTAAGTATTAACCTCTGTTCAATTTCATGATTATTCTAGTAATAGCCTTACATTAAAGTCAAAATATATTTATATAGGTATGAATTTATTAATTAATATTAATATGTTAGTAGAAATTAAAATAACATTTCTACAACAATTGCTTTACCATCACAGCAACTACCTGCATTATCACAATAAATATTGATTTATTTGCGTATCAATCCAGTTAAGGCTATAAATAATCTTACGGCTACAGTTATGGCATAAGTTTTTTGAGTATTTAAGGAGCAATACATGAACAATATCAATGTTGGCATTGTACAAATGGTTTCAGGTACAGATGTTGCCGAAAATATCCAGTCTATGCAGCGCTTAGTGCGGCAGGCTGCCGCAGCAGGGGCGCAATGGGTGGTATTACCTGAATACTGGCCAATTATGGGTAAAAACGATACCGATAAAGTAGCTGTAGCAGAGACATTCGGCGATGGGGTACTGCAATCTGTCTTAAAAACACTGGCGGCTGAATTGGATATTGTCCTGTTTGGTGGCACCATACCCTTACAAAGTACCGATAAAACCAAGGTGCTTAATACCATGCTGGTGTATGGGCGTGCCGGTGAGCTGCTTGGTTTCTATCACAAAATGCATTTGTTTGGTTACAGCGGTGCCAATGAATATTATGCCGAAGCCGATACCATATTGCGCGGCATGGATGTGCCGGAGTTAAAGGTTGATCATATCGCTGTGGCGCAAGGTATTTGTTACGACTTACGTTTTCCTGAATTCTTCCGTGCCCAGCTCCCATTTGATGTGCTGGTTTTACCGGCAGCCTTTACCTATACTACCGGTAAAGCGCACTGGCATACCCTGTTAACGGCCAGAGCAATTGAAAATCAGTGTTATGTACTGGCTTCAGCACAAGGCGGACAGCACCAGAATGGCCGCCGTACCTATGGCCACAGCCTGATTATTAATCCGTGGGGTGAAATAATCGCTTCACTTCCAGAGGGAGAGGGCGTTATTTGTGCTGAGCTGGATGCAGATTTCCTGCAATCAGTACGCACCAAATTACCGGCGCTACAACATCGCTTACTGTAATCATGAATGATTATCTGCCTTAACAGATATTGAATTAATTGAATACATTAATTCAATAATTTGGACATAATGTCTAATTTGTGCCGTTATTAGCCAGAAAACAGCACATAAGCAATCATTTCTTGTCCAAAAATGCGATTCATGGCATGATTACCAATTAATTTTACATTATAGAGTTAAATGTTGAGTTTTCTATTGAATTTTGAATCAGGATGTAAGGGGCAGTTATGAGTGGCGGAACAAAGAAAAAATCGCATTCACAATGGAGCTCGCGGATGGGATTTATGCTCGCCGCAGCAGGTTCAGCAGTAGGTTTGGGCAATATCTGGAAATTCCCCTATATGGCCGGCCAGATGGGTGGTTCTGCTTTTGTGCTTACCTATCTGATTTGTATGTTTGTGATTGGTTTACCGATTCTGGTAGCCGAGTGGCTGATTGGCCGTCGCGGACAGAAAAATCCGATTCACACTATGGAAGATGTGGCTGTTGCTGAAGGACGATCCAAATCATGGCGCTGGGTAGGTATTATCGGTGTACTTGGCTCATTCCTGATACTGTCTTTTTACAGCGTGATTGGTGGCTGGGCCACTGATTACATTTTCCTTGCCGGCAATGGTACTTTCACAGGGCTGCATGGTGATGGCACCAGTGAGGTGTTTCAGCAATTTCTTGGCAGTGTAAATCATTTGCTTACATGGCATACTGTGTTTATGTTGGCTACTGGCTTGATTGTAGCGATGGGAGTAGGTGCCGGTCTGGAGCGTTCATGTAAAATCATGATGCCGGGACTGGGTATTTTGCTGATTGGACTGGTGATTTATGCCGGCGTTGTCAGCGGCCCTTCATTTGGCAAAGCATTTGCTTTCCTGTTTACTCCCAACTGGTCTGCCATCACGGGTAAGGCTGTATTGGCGGCATTGGGACATGCGTTTTTCAGTTTGTCTCTGGGTATGGGGATTATGATGGCCTATGGCTCGTATCTGGGCAAAGATGTTAATCTGATTTCCACTGCCCGTACGGTGGTAATTCTGGATGTAATCGTAGCTATGTTATCCGGTATGGCCATTTTCCCACTGGTATTTGCCAATGGTCTGCAACCAGCAGAAGGGCCCGGCCTGATTTTCGTTACCTTGCCGATTGCTTTTGGTAATATGGCCGGTGGTACCATTATCGGTGTACTGTTCTTTATCTTCCTTACTTTTGCTGCACTAACTTCCT
This sequence comes from Snodgrassella sp., assembly GCF_024103505.1. NCBI lineage: Bacteria > Pseudomonadati > Pseudomonadota > Betaproteobacteria > Neisseriales > Neisseriaceae > Snodgrassella > Snodgrassella sp. Next base: position 3,917 of record NZ_JAGGIJ010000003.1, on the reverse strand, counting down.
CTATTTCGTTACTGGAACCAACTGTAGAACTGCTGGAAGAAAAAACTCACTTAGGCCGTAAATCAGCTACATTGGTTAGCAGTGTAATTATCTGGGCTTTGGGTATTGCCTGTCTGTTGTCCTTTAATGCATGGCAGGATGTCACCATATTTGGAAAAAATATTTTTGATTTTCTGGATTATGTCACCAGTAAGCTTATGCTGCCGTTAACTGGTTTGGGTACCATTATTTTTGCTGGCTGGATGATGAAGCAGGAAACCATTCGGCAGGAGCTGAATTTGAGTCCGGTAATATTTGCGGGCTGGAAATTCCTATGCCGGATTGTTATTCCTGTGGCAGTAATAGCTATCTTGATATACGGCTTTATGTAAGCTTGCAATAATCAATATTAAAATCAAGCTTTATGCCATTTAACCCGCAGGTTGGCGTTTCCTCCGCCAACCTGCGGGTTAAATGGCTTGATTAGTTTTAAAAATAGGTCTTTTGTCATATTGCGAAAATGATCTGCGCTGATAATTAATACTCAATTGCTGGTTCATATCAGTTACATCAAACCATTTTGGTAGCCAAATGAATAATGTTGTTAAAATATCAATCAAAAATTTTTAAATAAAAATAAAGCTTAGATTGTAAATACCCCAAACTTAGATTTATCATATTCAGTTCGTTTAAATGCTTCATTTAAAGCATTCTGAAAAGTTTAACCAGTACCTCTTAAATTAAAATCATGTTCCGGTTTTCACTAATAACCATTTTTTAATGCTGGATCATCATGTGAATTTACATTGGTTAGACCTTGTTTTGGTTTCATTTGCTCCTTTTCCACCACTCTGCTTTGCCTCAAGCGATTCACTGGTTGTACTCGAACGCCCATTATTTTTTAGTACCTGTCCATTTGCGGTTATAAGACTTCCGGCTTTAATGTTGTATCTGGTTGTAATTGCCTTTATTTCATTAATTGATAACGGCTTTCCTCGTTTTAATGCAATTGTATTGATTACAGTATTTGAACTTACTCCAGACCACCGTTTATGCTGGCACTGATGGCACCCAGTAGGGCATGGGCTACCAGTTGGGCGGCCTAATTTTTGTTGTCGCCATGACCGAATTGTTTGCCGATTAGTTCTGCGGCATAAGGAGCGAGGGCGTTGGTGGCGGCTTGCAGGTTGGTCTGGCCACCAAGGATGCCGGTGACGGCACTGGTGACGGCGTTCAGGGCTCGGCTCTTGCCGCCGCCGATACCCCATGATTGGGCTTGTTCGTCTACTTACTTTTCTAAAATTTCTAATTTTTAAATACTTATTCTAAAAATTAAAAGATTAAAAAGTATCTACAATTCCATTTGTAATAATTTTTTGATATTCAAATAAATCTTTTAAAAATTGAATATTTATACCATTAATATATAAATATTCAACTACTATGTCAGGTAAGTATGATGTCTTAGGAATATTTTTAGATATTACATTAGAAGAGCAAATCTTCTTAAGGTTTTTTAATTGATTAGCGTTATCAAATAATATTTTGTTGCTGTGACAAAAAGATATATCGTTGTAAATATCTTGACATGATATATGTAGAATTATTTTTCTACTATTATTTCTAATACCAACATGTAATGCATTATCTTGTATTTCAACATAATTTAAAAAGTTATTATCAAAATTTAATTTAATAGAATAATCATATTTATTTTTAAGAAAAACTCCATAATAGTTTCCATTTAAATATTTCAAATTTTGACTTGTAAAAATTTTTGTGATTTTTTTATTTCCTTTGCAGATATTCGATCTATTTATTGATTCTACATTTTCTATTTCAGTTGCTTGAACCATGCTTATAAAGAAGCAAGTTATCATAACTAATATTTTTTTTTCTAAATTCAATATTAATCTCTTCATAATCTAATACCTTATCAAATATGCAATAATTTACACAATCTAAAATGTTATCCCTATTGGTCTTGTTGGAATTGTTACTCCCATAGAGTTTATTTTATAATCAAAGTAAATTTTATATTTTACTCCATTATAATCATATATCTTAGCTATAACATTTCTTCCATTCCAATTTGTCATGATAGGTTTTGGATTTTGTGCATAAATAATATTTTGGTTTGGATATAATTCTTGTAAATAGCTTAGTTCAGCTCCTATTCCGGCTTGATGCCCTGGATTAAATACTAAATGTTCGTTATATTTATTAAGCGTCGACTTAACAGCTTCATAGTTATTAGTTTGTTCCCTTTCTTTAATATAATGAATCACCCCTAACATCAATGCATTAGGATCAGAATTTTGAAACAAATCCTTAGTAGTATCAATATTTCCAGTTAAAAAGTCATCTATGAGAACTGTATCTTTCATAATTATATTTGGATCAGAAATCAATCTTAAATATATATCTTCATTTTTATTTATTGCATCAATTATGGTTTTATTTTGAATCCCATTTGGATTCAAAATACTTCCAACTGAACTATCTGCAACCAATATAGGCGGATTTTGAGAGTCGTCATAATGATAACCTTCTATTATAATTCTGTCTTTGTGGTCAAGTTTGTAAACATATTGTGATTGTGTTTTATTAAGTAAGTCTAAATAACGTTTTTTACTACCAGCATTGCCGGTTACAATTAATCTGTTATTCTCCACCGCATTCTGCCCAACCACCCCCGCAATCTGTGCATTAACCAGTGAACCACCCGTTAGCCCACCTGATACGGTGGCTACTGCTGACGATAGGTCTCTGATATTTGCTTTGACGCTTTCCGGTAAGCGGTTCGGGTCTATCTCGCCGGTTTTCGGGTCTATCGCTTCGGGATACTGATCTTTGGGCAGTTGTTTTGTAACTCTATCATAACAAAATTACAAATAGCAAAATAAAAACCCCACTATTTAAGTGGGGAGAATTAAATTAACTCAATAAATCTCGGCTAACATCTCCTGTTTCTAAAAACTCTTTAAATGCTTGGATTACCAAAGAAAAATTTTTGGTGGTAGATGCAATAGCAAACGGTTCACCTAACATGGGAATAAATTCTTTAGATCCTGATTCATCATTAAACGTTCTAACTTCGATATCACCATCTTCCATATCTGTAGCAAATAAAATCATATAAATATGGATCAAAGTTTCATGATTATCTGAATAAAGAACCATTTCATAAGGCATAAATTCATCTTCTAAATCATTTCTTAATATTAATTTTCCATTATTAATTTTTAATATATCTAAATAATTATTTAGATCAGTTATTGTTGGCATCTCTATTGGAATAAGTTGAACTCTTTCACCATTTTTAAAATAGTATCCGCCTATTTCAAAATTAATCATTTCTTTTTAACCTCTCTTAGTTTTTTCATACCTGACTCCCAATAGTAAGTTTTAGGTAACTTTGTTACTTCATCAACCGCGTGAATCGTTACTGATTTTGCATTGGCAGCCTTTGCCGCTGAAACAATATCAGAGCGACAATAATTACATACATCTTTTCCTTTTACAGTGATGTTTAAATCTGCTCCTTTAGCAACTCCTGCTTTATGCGCTTGATGAATTGCACCTATTTCGGCATGAGCATTAGACATATTACTATTTGGCAATGGCAGATTATCTGTTTTCCCTTTATCCATCAATTTTTGCTCTTTTGATTTTATTTTATCAGAAATTAAAGTTGATTCATTTGCATTTGCTTTATCTATAGGTCTAGCTGTTTGATTGGTATCTACAAACTTATGACCATTAACCTCCAGTTCAGCTGTTACTGTCGGTTTTGTTGTATTCGTCGTGCCTTTTCCGGCTACCTGTTCAGTCTTATGCGCACCATCTACCTTACCTTTTCCACCGCTTTGTTGCGCTCCACGCGATTCGCTGGCTGTACTCTGGTGCCCATTATTTTTTATTACCTGTCCATTTGC